>NZ_JBHUWC010000001.1:0-119065 GCF_042670225.1 Isoptericola sp. NPDC057191
CCCGCACCAGCTCTCGTCCCAGGCGAGCGAGCTCGGCGCGCACCTCGGGCGGGCTCACGACGCGTGCCTGCGCGCCCCAGCCGGCCAGATGCCGTGCGACGTCCAGGGGCGTGGGCGCGGCGACCCGCGCCCGGACCCGGCCGTCGTGCGGGTCGCCGCCCTCGTCCTCCTCGACGTGCCGCCCGAACTGGGCGCGCAGCACGTCGACGTGCTCGGGGGCGACGAGCACGGTCGCCCATGTCGCGGAGCGCCGTTCCTCGACCTCGTGCACGACGCGCCGCCACTCGGCCTGCAGGTCGAGGCCCTCGGGCACCGATGCCGGGTCGCCCGTGACCTCGACCGCGCGGACGCGGTCGACCCGGTACGTGAGCGGCCCGCGCTCCGTGCCCGCGACGAGGTACCAGGTCCCGTCCTTGTCGACGAGCCCCCAGGGGTCGACGACACGCCGGGAGGACCGGCCGGTCGCGCCCGTGTAGTCGAGCCGCACCTGCCGCCGCTCGACGACGGCGCGCTGCAGGTCGTCCACCTCGGGCGGCCGGGTCTGGCCGGCCGCGCTCCACCGTTCGGGGTCGACGACGACGGCCGCGGCGGCCGCCTCCGCCTCGGCACGGAAGGTGGCGGGCAGCGCGCGGACCAGCTTGCGCAGGGCGGCTCGTGCGTCGCCGGAGGACCTGGCACCCGGTCCGGCGAGCAGGAACAGGGCGCGGGCCTCGGGGGCAGTGAGACCGCTGAGGTCGGTGCGCGCGCCGCCGAGCAGCGACCATCCGCCGCCGCGCCCCGGCTGCGGGTAGACCGGCACCTCCGCGGCAGACAGGGCCTCCAGGTCCCGGCGTGCGGTCGCGACCGAGACCTCGAGGGCCTCGGCGAGCTCGGCCGCCGTCACGCGGGGGCGCGACTGCAGGTGGAGCAGGACCTGGATGAGCCGGTCGGCGCGCATCGTCCGAGACTGCCACGAAAAGTGGTCAGAGGATGAGCACTTTGACGACCAGAGTGGTGCTCATCGGGTCGACCGGCCTGATGAGCACCGACCGAGGAGCCGACATGCTGCGCGGACTGACGACCATCACCTACCTCGCCGACGACGTCGCGGCGGCTCGCGACTGGTACGCCGAGGTGCTCGGCACCGAGGCCTACTTCGCCCGGGACGCCGGGGGAACGCTCGCCTACGCCGAGTTCCGCCTCGGCGACTACCAGCACGAGCTCGGCCTCATGGACCGGCGCTTCGCTCCCCCGCAGCCGGACCACGCCGGGGGTGCGGTCGCCTACTGGGCGGTCGACGACGCGCGCGCCGCCCACGCACGGCTGCTGGAGCTCGGCGCCGCCCCCTACGAGGAGCCGGTCGAGCGCGGGCCGGGCTTCGTCACCGCGGCCGTCGTCGACCCGTTCGGCAACGTGCTCGGTGTCATGGAGAACGCGCACTACGACGACGTCCTCTCCGCCTTGCGGCGCTGACGGGGCGGACGCGTGCCAGCATGGGCGATGACGCCCAGAGACGCCCAGAGACGCTCAGGGACGGACGGCAAGGAGGCCGTGATGGCGCGCACCGACGATGCCGGACCGCAGGACGACGCCGCGCTGGCGCGCCGCGTCCTCGACGACGGCCGCTACCTGGTCCTGGCGTCCGCGGATGTCGACGGGCGCCCGTGGCCCACGCCGGTCTGGTACGCCCGGGAGGGGCGGGAGCTGGTCTGGGTCTCCCGGGCGACGACCCGGCACTCGGCCAACCTCGGGTCGCGTCCGACGGTGGGGCTGGTGGTCTTCGAGACCCCCGTGCCCGTCGACGGGCGCACGCGCGCGGTGTACGCGGAGGCCACGGCAGGCGAGGTGCCGGCGGCCGAGCGGGCGCGATGCCTCGCCGTCTTCGACCGCCGGTCCCGCGCCGAGGGTCTGGGCTCCTGGCCGGTGGAGCGCGTCGTCGCGCCCTCCGAGATGCGCCTCTACCGCGCCGTCGTGTCGCGGCTCTTCGTGCTCGAACCCGAGCGCGACGTCCGCCGCGAGGTCGAGGTCGAGCTGTAGCCCCTCACGTACCCCCTCGCGCCGTCACCACGAGGACGACGAGCGTCACCGCCAGGAGCACGTCGAGCACGCCGCAGAACTCCGCCATCGTGTTCCCGACCACGCGCCCGGTGCGGTGGTGGTAGGCGTCCCAGGCCGCGTGCGCGAGCAGGCCCGCCGCCACGAGCAAGCCGCCACCCAGGGCGTCCGCGCGGACGGCGAGCAGAGCGACGGCGGCGAGCACCACCATCGCCGTGGACTGCAGCGGCAGCGACCATGGCGGCCGGACCCGGCCGCGCGCGAGCCCGATGACCGCCAGCACCACGGCGAGGGCGATCATCCACACCGTCGGGTCCAGGTCGGTGACCTTCGCGACGCCGATCAGCACGAAGGACACCCCGAACGCCACCCAGGCCGCACCGGGGCGCGCGAGCGCCGCCGCCGCGACGTAGACGAGGCCGGATGCCGCGAGCACGGGGACCGCGTCGCGCGCGTCAGCGAGCCCTACCGTCGTGCCGGCGGCGACCAGGACGCCGAGCGCCGCGGGCCACAGCCTGGCGAAGAGCGAGCGGCGGGCACCCTCGGTGCTCGACGACCCGTGCACCTGGTCCTGGGTCATGGTCTTCCCGCTCCCGCTCGCCGACGTGGCGGCCGCCGCCCGGCGCCGCGGACGACGGCGTCCTGGACCTCGCGATCCCTGATCGCTAAACCGTACACACGAGTTCGAGTTAAGGACAAGGGCCCGGTCGATGCGACGACCCCCGGACGAGCGTCGCGGCGCTAACCTGGACGCCTCCGTCCAGCTTGGAGGTACCCGGTGGCCACGACGCCGACGACGCCCACCCCCGCTCCGGACCGCACCCGGCGGGCCGACGCCGTCCGCAACATCGAGGCGATCGTCGCGGCGGCCACACGGCTGCTGGCGACCGACCCGGAGGCGAGCGTCAACGAGATCGCCCGGGCCGCCGGTGTCGGTCGCGTCACCCTGTACGGCCACTTCGACTCCCGGGCGACGCTCGTGCGGGAGGTCGCGGACCGCGCCATCGCCCGGACCGACGAGGAGCTCGCGCGGGTGGACCTCGACGGCGACCCGCGGGAGGCGCTCGGCCGCCTGCTGGAGGTGACCTGGCACCTGACCCACCGGTACGGCGCGCTCGTGGTCGCCGCGACGCAGGCACTGCCGCCCGAGGGGATGCACCGTGCCCACGAGGAGCCCGCCGCACGGGTGCGCCGCGTGCTCGAGCGCGGCCGCGCCGCCGGGGCACTGCGCGACGACATGCCGGTCGACTGGCAGCTCAGCGTGATCCAGGCGATCCTCCATGGCGCCTCCGCCGCGGTGCACCGCGGCGAGATCACCGCCGACCAGGCCCCGGCGCTCGTCCGCGACACGACCCTGGCCGCCCTCGCCGCCTGACCTCACCGCGCCGTTCGCCCCGCGCGACACGTGCGCACCTCTTGTCGAACAGGCATGTTCGAGTTAACTTACTTGAACACCCGTGTTCGAGTTAGCGAGAGGGTCGACGCCATGACCGCTCCGGAGACCACCACCCCAGGCCCGTCCGCCGCGCCCGATCCCCGGCGCTGGCACATCCTCGGCCTGCTGGGCGTCGCCCAGCTCATGCTCATCGTCGACGTCACGGTCGTCGCCATCGCCCTGCCCGACATGGGCGCCGACCTCGGCCTCGACCGCGCCGGCCTGACCTGGGTGGCGAGCGTGTACGCGCTGGTCTTCGGCGGCCTCATGCTGCTCGGCGGCAAGACGGCCGACGTCGTCGGCCCGCGTCGCGTGGTGCTCGCCGGGCTGGCGCTGTTCACCGCCGCCTCCCTGCTCGCCGGGCTCGCCGGCACGGCGGAGACCCTGCTGCTCGCCCGCGCGCTCCAGGGCGTCGGCGCGGCGGCGATGTCGCCCGCGGCGCTGTCGGTCATCGTGCGCACCTTCAGCGGGGCCGAGCTCTCCCGCGCGCTCGGTGTCTGGTCCGCCCTCGGCGGCGCCGGGGCCGCGGTCGGCGTCCTCGTGGGCGGCCTGCTCACGTCGGGCCCGGGGTGGCCCTGGGTCTTCTACGTCAACGTCCCCGTCGGGGCCGCCCTGCTCCTCGCCCTGCACCGCACGGTGCGCCCGTGGCCCGGCTCGGGCGGCCGTCTCGACGTGCCGGCCGCCGCCCTCGCCACGCTCGCGACCGCGTCCGTCGTCTACGGCCTCGTCGCGGCCGGAGACCACGGCTGGCTCAGCGGCCCCACCCTGGGCGCGCTCGCCGGTGGGGCCGTCGGCTACACGCTGCTCGTGCTGCGCCTGCGCACCGCCGCCGCACCGCTCCTGGACCCGGCCCTGCCCACCCGACGACCCGTGGCGCGAGGCCTCGGCCTGATCTTCGTCGCGACCGCGCTGATGATCTCGGTGTTCTTCCTCGGCTCCTTCGCCCTGCAGCAGCTGCACGGGTTCAGCCCGCTCGAGACGGGGCTGTCGTTCCTGCCCGTCGCGCTCGGCACGATCCTGGGGTCCCAGCTGGCCGGCCGGGTGCTGCCGCGGCACGGCGTGCGCACGGTCTCGGTCGCCGGGCTCCTCGTCGCCGCGACCGGGTTGGCCGCCGCCGCCGGGATCTTCTCGATGACGGTCCTGGTCGTGGGGACGAGCGTCGCCGGGCTCGGTGTCGGAGCCGTGTTCGTCGCGGCGGCCGGGAGCCTCTTCTCCGCCGTACAGCCGCAGGAGGCCGGCGTGGGCTCCGGCCTGCTGAGCACCTTCCACGAGTTCGGTGCGGCGACCGGCGTCTCCGCTGTCTCGAGCATCGCCGCCGCCGCTCTCGTGACCCCCGGCTTCGACACGTTCTCCGCCGGTTACTGGTTCGCCGCCGCAGTGGCGCTCGTGGCCGGTCTCGTCTCGCTGGCTCCCCCGCGGCCGGCCGCCTGACCCGGAGGCCCGACGCCGACCTGGCCCGGCCCGGCCCGGGTCCCCCTCCGCGTCCCTGGTGCCTTGGGCGCCGGCTTCTGCTTGGATCGACGACCAGCACGTGACCCACGCGCAGGCCGAGTCGAGCTCGGTCGCCGGGCGAGGGTCGACGACGAACCCGCCCGACGAACTCGCCCGACTGACTCGCCCGACAGGGAGCTCCCTCCATGACGCCCTCCTCCCCCTCCCCCGAGCGCCGGCGCGCCGTCATCACCGGGGCGAGCGGCTTCCTCGGCACCGCGCTCGCGGGCGACCTCGTCCAGCAGGGGTACGACGTCCTGCGCGTGGGGCGGGACGGGCCGGACGCGCGGTGGGACGATGACGACGCCCTGGCGCGCGTCGTCGACGGGGCAGACCTGCTGGTGAACCTGGCCGGCAAGAGCGTCGGGTGCCGCTACACCGACGCGAACCGGGACGAGATCCTGCGCTCGCGGGTGGCGACCACCCGAGCGCTCCACGACGCCGTCACCCGCGCGGCCCGTCCTCCGCGGCTCTGGCTCAACGCCAGCACGGCGACCATCTACCGCTACGCCCTCGACCGCCCGCAGACCGAGGACGACGGCGAGCTCGGCACAGGGTTCTCCGTCGACGTCGCGCGCAGCTGGGAGGACGCCTTCTTCGACGGCGACCTGCCCGCCACCCGGCGCGTGGCCCTGCGCATGGCGATCGTGCTGGGCGGACCGGCGTCCGACCTGCTCGCGCGCGTCGCCCGGCTCGGTGCCGGGGGGCCGCAGATCGACGGGCGCTGGTTCGGGCACCGTCGCTACCGCGGCATCGGTGACCACCCCACCGGCGGGCCGGCGCCTACCCACCACAGCCACGGCCGGCAGATGTTCTCGTGGGTGCACGTCGACGACGTGCTCCGCGCGGTCCGGTTCATCGACGAGAGCGGCCTGTCCGGCCCGGTCAACGTCGCGGCGCCGCACCCCGTGGACAACCGCACCTTCATGGCCCAGCTGCGCCGGACCGTCCGCATGCCGGTCGGGATCCCCGCGCCGCGCTGGCTGCTGGAGCCCGCGATGTGGGTGCTGCGCAACGAGTCCGAGCTGGTGCTCAAGAGCCGGTGGGTGCTGCCCGCACGGCTCCAGGAGTCCGGCTTCGAGTTCCGCTGGCCCGAGCTCGCTCCGGCCCTCGACGACGCGGTGCGGCACTGACGGCCGTCGGCGTCGTTGACACTTAGATTTCTAACGGTTAGAGTTCTCATCATGACCGAGCAGCCCGTGCCCACCTCCAGCCTCGAGCTCGTCCGCTGGATCGGCTGGGCGCAGCGCAAGGCCGCCGAGGAATGGATCCGTGAGCGCGGGCTCAGCCACGAGCAGTCGTTCGTGCTCGGCTACCTGGTCCAGAACCCCGGCGCGATCCAGCGCGACGTCGCCGAGGTCAGCCGCACGAGCGCCGCGAGCGTCACGAGCCTCCTGCAGGGTCTCGAGCGCCGCGGCCTCGTCGAACGCCGGCCCGAGCCCGGCAACGCGCGCGTCAAGCGCGTCCACACCACCGCCGAGGGTGCCGCGCTCATCGCGGGCTTCACCGACGCGATCGCCGCCGTGGACGAGACGATCCTCGCCCCCCTGGACACCACCGAGCGCGACACCCTGCGATCCCTCCTGACCAAGGTCGTCGCGGAGCTGCCTCCGCCCACCCGGGACTGACCCGCCGGCGCTCCGGCGCGTCCGGGACGCACGCCCCACCCCACGTCTTCGGACGTCGCCCTACTTTCCCCTGCCTCCGCGCCGACGTGTCGTCGGCGTGCGCTCGAGCCTGCCCGGAAAGGAGCAGCCATGAGCACCACCGACCTCCCGAACCCCACCCCCGCCACCGGTCCCGACCAGAAGGACGCGGCCGCCGACAGCGTCGGCACCGACCGCTGGTACCTCGCCTCGGCCCCCATCGTCCGCGCCCTGGTGCACCTGTGCGTGCCGATGGCCGCAGCGATGATCGTCGGAGCCGTCTACAACGTCATCAACGCCGGCTTCATCGGCTCGCTCCACGACAACGCCCTGCTCGCGGCGGTCACGCTCGGCACACCGATCCTCGGTCTCGTCATGGCCGTCGGTGGGGTGTTCGGCGTCGGCGGCGGTGCGCTCGTCTCGCGGCTGCTGGGCGCGGCCGAGCAGGACCCCGCCCAGGCGCGGCAGATCCGGCACGTCTCGTCGTTCGCCCTCTGGGGCGCGGTCGCCGCCGGCGCGCTGCTCGGCGCCGCCGGGCTCATCTTCCTCCAGCCTCTCGTCACGCTCCTCGGCGCGGACGCGGCCACGGCGGCGGCGACCACCACGTACGTCGCCGTCATGCTGGCCTTCGTGCCCGTCCTCACGGCCGCGTTCTGCCTCGAGCAGCTCGTCCGCGCGGAAGGCGCCGCACGCCAGGTGATGATCGGGCTCGTCGCGTCCACGGTCGCGAACCTGCTGCTCGACGTCGTGCTCGTCCTCGTCCTGCACCGGGGCGTGGCGGGCGTCGCGCTGGCCACCGGACTGTCGAACCTCGCCGTCGTCGCCTACTTCGCCCTGTGGCTCACGCGGCGCAGCGAGCACATGAGCCTCGCGCCCCGCTGGTTCACCCTCTCCCCCGCCGTGCTCAAGCCCGTCTTCGGCGTCGGGGTCGGCGAGCTGCTGCAGGCGTCGTTCCTCATCGTCACCGCGCTGGTGCTCGACAACCTCGCCGCGGCGTACGGGGACGGCCCGCTCGCCGCGATGGGGGTCGCCGTCCGCATCGCGCAGGTGCCCGAGTTCCTGCTGATGGGCGTGACCCTCGGCGTGCTGCCGCTCCTCGCCTACTCGTACGGCAAGGGCGACCGCGGCCGTCTCGCCGCGGCACTTCGCGTGTCCACGCTCACCGTGGGCGGCGTCGGGCTGCTGTTCGCCGTCACGGTGTTCCTGCTGCGCGACCAGGTCTTCTCGGTGTTCGTCGCCGACCCCGCCGTCCTGACGATCGGCGCCACCATCCTCACCGCGCAGCTCGTGGCCATGATCGCCAACGCCTTCGCCGGCCTGGTCACGTCGCTCTTCCAGGCGACCGGGCGCGCGGTGCCCGCCATCGTCATGTCCGTGTCCCAGGGGGTGCTGTTCATCCCCGTCGTCATCCTCGGCAACCTCTGGTTCGGGCTGCCCGGCATCATCTGGGCGCTCACCGTGACCGAGGTGGTCGTGTGCCTCGTCGGCCTCGTGCTGCTCGCCGCGACCCGCGGCGCCATCGAGCGCGGGCTCGCCCAGGGCAGCCCGGAACGGGCCGCGGCGACCCTCGAGCAGGCCGCTGCCTGAACCTGACCTCACCCGGTGGGCGAGTCCCGGGCGGGTGCGAGGCACGATCGTCCTCGCCGCGGGCTGGACAACCGCGGGGTCAGCGCCGGCGGGACCGCAGGAGGCCGATGAACTCGTCAGCCATGTCGAGCTTGCGCGCGAGGTCGGCGCGCCGCTCCTCCGCCCGGGCGACGTAGTCCGCGAGCCGGGTGCGCGTCTCGTCGAGGTCGTCGACGTCCGACCCGTCCGCGGCGTCGAGACGGTCGACGAGGTCGAGCAGGTCGCTCATCTCCTCGAGGGTGAACCCGAGCGGCTTCATCCGCCGGACGACGAGGAGCCGCTCGACGTCACGCTCGGTGTAGAGCCGGAACCCGCCGTCCGTGCGCCCGGACGGGCGCAGGAGGCCGACGTCGTCATAGTGCCGGAGGGTCCGCAGGGACAGGCCCGTCCGCTCGGCGACGGCACCGATGTGCATCGTGCCCGCCGTCGTCCCGGTGGTGTCGTCGCTTCGCCCGTCCATGGGTCCCGATTGTCCCCGATGCGGGCAGGTGAACTCTACCCTCACGTCAGGTTAGAGTTGCTGTCGCGTCCGAGCCTTCCGCCGACGCCCTCCCCCACCTCGCAGTCCCGAAGGAATCCCGCGTGCCCGACGCTCCCCGCACCCCCGTGCCCCCGCCCGCCCCGCGACCGGCCCCCGCCGCCGGAGCGCCCGAGGCGACGGCGTCCGGGTCGTTCCGGGCCGCGTTCAGCTCCGCCCGGACGCTGCGCACGGAGGTCCTGGCGGGACTCGTCGTCGCCCTCGCGCTGATCCCCGAGGCGATCGCCTTCTCGATCATCGCGGGCGTCGACCCGCGCATCGGCCTTTTCGCGGCCTTCACGATGGCGGTCACCATCTCGTTCGTCGGCGGCCGGCCCGCCATGATCTCCGCCGCCACCGGCGCGGTCGCGCTCGTCGTCGCCCCCGTGGTGCGCGAGCACGGCACGGACTACCTCGTCGCGACGGTGATCCTCGCCGGGGTGTTCCAGATCGTCCTCGGCCTGGTCGGGGTCGCCAGGCTCATGCGCTTCATCCCGCGCTCCGTCATGGTCGGCTTCGTCAACGCGCTCGCGATCCTCATCTTCACCGCGCAGCTGCCGCACCTGTTCGGCGACAAGGTCTCCGCCGACAACCGCTGGCTCATCTACGGCCTCGTGGTCGTCGGCCTGATCGTCATGGTGCTGCTGCCGCGCTGGACCACGATCATCCCGGCACCCCTCGTCGCGATCGTGCTCCTGACGGCCGCCACCGTGCTCGCGGCGATCAACGTCCCGACCGTCGGGGACGAGGGCCAGCTGCCCGAGTCGCTGCCCTCGCTGCTCCTGCCCGACGTGCCCCTCAACCTCGAGACCCTGCGGATCATCGCGCCGTTCGCCCTCGCGATGGCCCTCGTCGGGATCATCGAGTCGCTCCTGACCGCCAAGCTGGTCGACGACATCACCGACACCCACTCCGACAAGACCCGCGAGACGTGGGGCCAGGGCGTGGCCAACCTCGTCACCGGCTTCTTCGGCGGCATGGGCGGCTGCGCCATGATCGGCCAGACCATGATCAACGTGAAGGCCTCGGGCGCCCGGACCCGCCTGTCGACCTTCCTCGCCGGCGCCTTCCTGCTCGCCCTCGTCGTCGGGCTCGGCGACGTCGTCGCGATCATCCCGATGGCCGCCCTGGTCGCCGTGATGATCATGGTGTCCGTCGGCACCTTCGACTGGCACTCCATCAAGCCGTCCACCCTGCGGCGGATGCCCAAGTCCGAGACGGCGGTCATGCTCGCCACCGTCGTCGTCACCGTCCTCACCCACAACCTCGCCTACGGCGTCCTCGTCGGTGTGATCGTCGCCGCGGTCCTGTTCCTCCAGCGGGTCTCCCACCTGACCACCGTTCGCCGCCTCGACGCCGAGGACGCCGACGACGAACGCGTCTACGCCGTCGACGGCGAGCTCTTCTTCGCCTCCTCGAACGACCTGGTCTACCAGTTCGACTACACCGCCGACCCCCACCGCGTCGTGATCGACATGACGAACGCGCACGTGTGGGACGCCTCGACCGTCGCCGCCCTCGACGCCGTGCAGCACAAGTACGCCGCGCACGGGAAGGTCGTCGAGTTCCGCGGGCTGAACGCCGACAGCACCGAACGGCTCGACCGCCTGGCCGGCAGGCTCGGCGCCGGCCACTGACGACGCCGACCTCGGGACCCGTCCCGGAGGGCGCTCTCCGTCAGCACACCGTCAGGTGCCGGTGACCCGCCGCACCCGGTCCCCGCAGACCAGCGCCGGTAGCGTCGGAGCAGCCGTCCCGAGGAGGTCCGCGTGCCGCACGCGCCCGACCGCCCGCGCGCCGCGTGGGTGCTGCCCGCCCTGACCGTGGCCGGGCTCGCCGCCGCGGTGGGCGCGCTCGCGGCATGGGCGCACGCGCTGCGCGGCCAGGACGGCGTCGTGCTGCTCACGGGCGCCGAACCGTTCGTCGGACACTGGGACGTTCGTGCCGGGGTCGGCACGGCCGTCGCCGTGGCGGTCGCCGGGGCCGTCGTGGCGTTCGGCCCGCGCCTCGCGACGATCCTGCGCTGGCCCGCCCTGCTGGCCGCCGCCGGTGGTGGCGCCTTGGCCTTCGCCCTCGCGCTCGGCGCCCTGGTGTCGTGGGACGACCTCGCCGCGCCCCTCGCGGGCCCGCACGAGTACCTGCCCGCCGTCCCGGCGGCCGCCGCGGACCCGGCAGCCTTCGTCCGTACCTTCACCGCGCGACTGCCCGACCAGCCCATCCACGTGCGCGGGCACCCGCCCGGCTTCGTGCTCCTGCTCGCCGGGCTGGACCGGCTCGGGCTCGCCGGCGCGGGCTGGGCCACCGCCGTCGTCGTCACCGCCGGTGCCGGCGCGGTGGTCGCGGTCGCGATCACGCTCCGCCGGCTGGGTGGCGCCCCCGGCGAGGGCACCGCCCGCCGCGCCCTTCCGGCGGTCGTGCTCGCGCCCGCCGCGCTGTGGGTCGCCACCAGCGCGGACGCGCTCTTCGCCGCCGTCCTCGCCTGGGGTGTCGCGGCGCTCGCCGTGGCGTCGACGACGGCACGTCCCGGCGCCCGGTGGACGGCGGCAGTCGGCGCGGGGGCGCTCCTGGGGGCGTGCCCGTTCCTCTCCTACGGCCTGCTCCACATGGGCGTCGTCGCGCTCGTCGTCCCGTTCGTCACCCGGCGGTGGGCGCCGACGGTCGTCGCGGGCGCCGTCGTCCTCGCCACCGTCCTCGCCTGGGGTGCCGCCGGGCTGTGGCTGTGGGACGGGCTGGCGGCCACGCACGAGCAGTGGGGGGCAGGCTCGGGCACGGGCCGCCCGTACCTCTACTTCCTCCTGGCGGACGTCGTGCTGCTGGCGGTCCTCGTCGGTCCCGCCGGGACCGCCGGCCTCGTGGGGGCACGCCGGCTGGACCCCGCGACGCGCGCGCTGGTCCTGGTGGCCGTCGCCTCCGCCCTGCTCGGCGCGGTCCTGGGGTTCGAGCGCGGCGAGGTGGAGCGGATCTGGCTGCCGCTCGCGTGCTGGGTGGCTCCCGCCGCAGCCACGCTCGTCGACCCGGCCCGGCTCGCGTCGTGGCGGTGGTGGTGCGGCGCACAAGGGCTCGCCGCGATCGCGCTGGCGACCGTGCTGCGGTCGCCGTGGTGACCGTCGGCGGCTGACGAAAGGGCGTCAGACAGCCGTCAGGTCCCGGCCGGAGAACCGCTCCTAGGCTCGGGACATGCCCTTCCCCGAGGTCCGCCCGACGCCTCCCGGCGAGCCGGCGCGCCGCCTCGTGCCGCCCCGTTCCGACGACTTCCGCTCGCCGGTGCACGACCCGCGGGTCGTGGCGCGGGTCGGCGTCCTGCTGGGGTCGGCCGTCGTCGTCCTGTTCCTCACCGGGCTGGTGTCGCACCTGTCCCAGCACCCCGTGGCGTGGCTGCCGCTGCCGTGGGGTCCGACGCCGTCCTGGGGGTACCGGCTCACGCAGGGCACGCACGTCGCCGTCGGGTTCGCGTGCGTGCCGCTGCTGCTCGCCAAGCTGTACGCGGCGTACCCGCGGCTGTTCGAGCGGCCCCCGGTGCGCGGGCCCCTGCACGCGGTCGAGCGCGCGTCCGTCGCGGTGCTCGTCGCGGCGACCACCTTCCAGATCGTCACCGGCGTGCTCAACGTGTTCCAGGTGTACCCGTGGCGGTTCAGCTTCGTCGCGGTGCACTACGCGGCGTCCTGGGTGGTCGTGGGCTCGGTGGTCGTGCACGTCGGCGTCAAGCTGCCCGTGATCGTCGCCGCCTTGCGCCGGCCGGTCGGCGAGGACGCCCCACAGCCGGACGCGCCGGAGGTGCAGGAGGGACAGGACGAGGACGGCGCGACCACGCGTCGCGGGTTCCTCGCCGCCGTGGCCGTGACGACCCTGGGCGTCGTCGCGCTCACCGTCGGCCAGACCGTCCGCCCGCTCGCGCCGGTCGCGCTCCTCGCGCCACGCGACCCGCGGGTCGGGCCGCAGGGACTGCCGGTGAACAAGACGGCGCGGTCCGCCGGGGTGGAGACCGCGGCGGCCGACCCGGCCTGGCGGCTCCGGCTCGACGGGCCGGGCGGCGCGCGCGAGCTGGCGCGCGCCGACCTCCTCGCGCTCGCGCAGGCCACCGCCGTCGTGCCGATCGCGTGCGTGGAGGGGTGGAGCGCCACCGCGACGTGGAGCGGGGTGCGCGTGCGCGACCTCGTGCAGCTCGTCGGCGGCACGGACCGTGACGACGTGCGGGTCGAGAGCCTGCAGGAGGGCGGGTCGTACCGCGAGTCGGTGCTGCCCGCGGCCTGGATCGCGTCGGACGACACCCTCCTCGCGCTGCGCCTGGGCGGCGAGGACCTGGACCTCGACCACGGCTTCCCCGCGCGGGTGGTCGCGCCGAACCGGCCCGGGGTGCTGCAGACCAAGTGGGTCGGGCGGATCACGGTGCTCTCCGCCGCCGGTGCTGCGGGAGGTGCGGCGTGAGCGCGGACCGGGCGGTGCGCACCTGGCGCCGGGTGCTGGTCGCGGCCGGCGCGGCGCTGCTCGGCTTCGGCCTGTGGACGGCGTGGTCCACCGTCCCGCAGGGCCAGTGGCTGTCCGCCCTCACCTGGCTCGCCGGCGGGGTGGTGGTGCACGACGCCGTCCTCGCCCCCATGGCCGTCGCGGTCGGCGCGCTGGTGCTCCCCCGCGTCCCCGCGGTGTGGCGCGGCCCGCTGCGCGGCGGGCTGCTCGCGGCGGGCGCCCTCGCGGTCCTGTCGGTCGCCCTGCTCGCCGGGGCGGCCGACCGCCGGAACTGGTCGGTGGTGCCGCACGAGCCGTGGCCCGCCGTCGCGACCGTGGTGCTCGTCGTGGGCGCCGGGGTCGTGGCCGGCGCGTTCCTCAGCGCAGGTCGGGACCCGGGGGCGCGGACTTCCGGAGGACGACGGCGGTCCGGCCGGCGGCCGTCCACTCCTCGGCCACGCTGAGGCCGACGCCGGCGGCCACGTCCCGCAGCGCGTCGGCGCCCAGCCGGGCCCACGGCATCGCGTGGCTGTGCCGCCCGTCGGCGGCCCGCAGGACGACGGGCGACAGGTCGCACGCCTCCCGGTCGGGGTCGGTCTCGACGAGGACGCCGCCCGCCGGGCGCACGAGCTCGGCACACCGCCGCAGCAGCGCGGACGGGTCGCCGCCGATGCCGATGTTCCCGTCCGCCAGCAGCACGGTCCCCCAGCGTCCCTCCCCCGGCAGCGCCGCCTCGACCGCGCGCCGCAGCGCGACGGCGCCGCGGTCCCGAGCCTGGCGCACGGCCGCCCGCGAGACGTCGATCCCGAGGCACGGCACCCCGCGGCGGCCGAGCTCGGCGGCCAGCCGGCCGGGGCCGCAGCCGACGTCCAGCACGGGACCCACGCAGCGTGCGAGCAGCACGTCGTCCGACGCCGTCGCGGGCGCTGCCCACGTGCCGACGTCGAGCGGGCGGGCCCCGTCCTCCTGCTCCACCATCACGGGGACGCCGCCGAGGGCGGCCTCGTAGAGCACGACGGGGTGGTGCCGCCGTGCGGCGGACACCGTCATGAGGCGATCCGCCGCGTACCGTCCTGCACGGCGCCGGCCTGCACCGCGCCGGCCCGCACCGCGGCGTGCCACCGGCGCGCGAACCGCGTGCCGGGCGCCGCACGCGCCACGGCCTCGGCGTCGTCGGGCTCGTCGACGTCCCGCAGCTGCGGCAGCAGGCCCACGCTCAGGCCGTGGGAGCGCAGCCGCGCGAGCTGCGCGGCACCCGTGGTCGGCACCGACATCGGCACGTCGAGGAAGAGGGCCGGGTCGGGGGCACGCAGACCGATGGCCCAGTAGCCGCCGTCGGGCGCGAGCCCGAGCACGGCGTCGTGCCCCGCGAGGTCGACCCGCGGCAGCAGCGGTCCGAGCTGCGGCGTGTCCATCCCCACGAGGAGCGCCGGGCCGGGGTGGCTCGCGAGCACGTCGCCGAACGCCCCGGCCAGGCGGCGGTCGAGGCCGCCGGGCCGCTGCGGGAGCACGGTGAAGCCGGGCGGCACCCACGGACCGGGCACGCCGTCGAGCACCAGCACGTGCTCCCCCGGCAGCGCCGCGACCGCCTCGCACGTGTCCGCGAGCGCCGCGGCGGCGACGTCGGCCGCCTGCTCGGGGGTGAGCCGGCTCGTGAGGCGTGTCTTCACGCGGCCGGGCACGGGGGCCTTGGCCAGCACGACGATCGTGCGGGGCGGGTCGACGGGCAGGTCGACGGGCAGCTCGACGGGCAGGTCGCGGCCCGTCACGACGCGAGCACCCGCGACATGTCGCGCACGGCACGCCACGCGCCGAGCGGGGTGCCCGTCACCTTCGAGCGTCCGACGCGCGGCCGGTACGGCACGCCGACCTCGTGGACGCGCCATCCGGCGTCGGCGGCGGCGACGAGCATCTCGAGGGGGTACCCGGAGCGGCGGTCCGCGAGGTCGAGCCGGAGGAGAGCCTCGCGGCGTGCGGCGCGCATCGGGCCGAGGTCGTGCACGTCGGCGCCGGTGCGCCGGCGGGCGCGCCGCGCGACCTCCCGGTTGGCGAGGCGCAGGTGCCAGGGCCACGCGCCGGGCTCGGGCAGGCGGCGCCCGAGGACGAGGTCGGCGTCGCCGCGGGCGACGGGGTCGACGACGCGGGGCAGGTCGGCGGGATCGAGGCTCGCGTCGGCGTCGCAGAACGCGACGACGTCGGCCGTGGCGGCGCGCAGCCCGGCGTCGCACGCCGCCCCGAAGCCACGCACGGGCGCGGGCACGACGAGCGCCCCGTGCGCCCGCGCGACGTCCGCGGACCCGTCGGTCGACCCGTTGTCGACGACGACGGCGCGCATCCCGGCGGGCAGCCGCGGCAGCAGCCAGGCGAGGCCCTGCGCCTCGTCGAGGCACGGCAGCACGACGTCGACGCCGGGCGGGGCGGTCCCCGCGAGGTCGACGGCACGCTCGGGTGCGGGCGGCCCGGGCGGTCGGAGGTTGGTCACCCCCCGACCGTACGAGCGGCGGGCCGCACCGGCGCCGTGGACGGACCTGACGATCGGCTGACGGTCGCTCGCCGGGGTGCCCACCGGGCCTGTGCTCGCGACCGGCGCGCACGGTCGCCGGGCTACTGTGCTGGCATGAGCACAGCGGCGGGAGACGACCGCGCGGAGACCTCGCGCGGCACGGTGTCGCGCGTCCTCGTCGTGGACGACGACCCCCTCACCGCGGCGAGCGTCGCCGCGCACGTGACGGCGTCCGGGCACGCGGCGCGCACGGCGACCGACGCGGTCGAGGGCGAGCGCACGTGGCGGACCTGGGAGCCGGACGCCGTGGTGCTCGACGTGCGCCTGCCCGGCCGCTCGGGCCTGGAGCTGCTCGCCCGGCGGCGCGAACAGGGCGACGGGACGCCGGTGCTGCTGCTGTCCGGGCTCGGCGCGGTGGACGACCGCGTCGGCGGCCTCGAGGTCGGCGCCGACGACTACGTCGTGAAGCCGTTCGACGCCCGCGAGCTCGTGCTGCGGGTCGAGGCGCTCCTGCGCCGCGGTCCCGGTCCTGTCGAGAAGGCCCCGACCCGGGTGGTCGCCGGCGACCTCGTGGTGGACGGCGCAGACCGCACCGCGACGTACCACGGGCGTGTCGTCGCGCTGACGCCGCGGGAGTTCGCCCTGCTGCACTTCCTCGCGTGCCAGCCGGGACGGCCGTTCGGCCGCGCCGAGCTGCTGCGCCGCGTGTGGGGGTGGAGCTTCGGCGACGACTCGACCGTCATGGTGCACGTGCGGCGGCTGCGGGCCAAGCTCGAGGACGACCCCGCGGAACCCACCCTCATCGTCAACCTGCGCGGTTCCGGGTACGCGCTCGCGGCACCCGCCGCGGGCGCGGACGCCGACGCCGACCACCGGGTGGTGGCCGGATGACCGACACCGGGTTCATGCTCGCGGTCACCGCGGGCTGTGCGGTCGTGGTGGGCCTCCTCGGGGCGTGGGCGGTCCGCGGAGCCCGGCGGGTGTCCCTCGTGCTCGCGCTGGTCCTCGCCGCGCTCGTGCCGTTCGCGGCCGTGGTGCTGGCCCTGTCCATCAACGTCTCCGCGATGTTCCTGTCCGAGCACGACGCGGGCGTGGTGCGGCTGGTGCTGGGCGCGTCCTCGGTGCTCGCCGCGGTCATCGCGGTCGTGCTGGGCCGCACGGTGGCCGAGGACGCGCGCCAGGTCCGGGTCCTCGCCCGACGTCTCGCGGACGAGTCCGAGGCCCGCGAGGCCGGTCGCCCTGCGGGCGCGACGGGCGGCGCTGCGGGCGTGGACCTGGGCACGGTGCCCGTCACGGTGCCCGCGACCGCCGAGCTGGCGCGCGTCGTCGCGGACCTGGAGGAGACGAGGGTGCGGCTCGACGCGGCCCGCGAGAGCGAGCGCGCCGCGCAGGCCGCCCGCCGCGAGGTGGTCGCGTTCGTCAGCCACGACCTGCGCTCGCCGCTCGCCGGGGTGCGCGCGGCGGCCGAGGGGTTGCGCGACGGCGTGTTCGCCGACCCGGCCCCCGCGCTGGACGGGATCGTCGCCGCGACCGAGCGCATGGCCCGGATGATCGACGACCTGTCGGAGCTCGCCCGCCACGACCGGCCGCGCGAGCGCCCCGAGTCGCGCGCGGTCGACATGGCGGACGTGCTCGACCGGGTCGCCGCGCACGCGCGCCCCGTGGCACGGTCCGTCGGTGTCGAGCTGCGCCTGGACGTGCGCGACGAGGTGCTCGTCCTGGGCGACCCGGACGACCTCGAGCGCGTGCTGGACAACCTGGTGACCAACGCCGTGCGTGCGAGCGGGACCGGCGCGCCGCGCCCTTCCGGTGCGGCGCGCGGCGTCGTGACGGTCGAGGCGGCGGTCGTCGACGGTGCCGCGCGTGTCGTCGTGCGCGACACCTGCGGCGGCATCCCCGCCGACGCGCTGCCGCACGTGACCCGGCCCGGCTTCCAGGCCGGCGGGGCGGCCGACGGCGCCGACGGGCTGGGGCTGGCGTTCGTGGACCAGGTCGTGGACCGGCACGGCGGCACCCTGGACGTCGCGTCCGCCGACGAGGGGTGCCGCGTCGAGGTGCGGCTGCCCGCCGCGGGCTGACGCCCCTTCAGGCGACGAGCTGGGCGAGCCCCTCGGCCAGGCTGGTGCGGGCGTGCCAGCCCAGGACCGTGCGCGCCTTGGCGCTCGACGCGGTGACGTGCCGGACGTCGCCCGCCCGCCACTCGCCGGTGACGACCGGGGCGGGGGCGTCGAGCAGCGCCGCGACCAGGCGCGCGACCTCCCCGATCGTCGTGACGGTGCCGGACCCGATGTTGAACGCCTCCACCCGCCCGGCGGCCTGCGGCTGCTCGACGGCGGCGACGACGGCGCGCGCGACGTCGTCCACGTGCACGAGGTCGCGGCGCTGCCCGCCGTCCTCGAAGACCTTCGGCGCCCGCCCGTGCTCCGCCTCGGACCGGAAGATCGACGCGACCCCGGCGTAGGGGGTGTCGCGCGGCATCCCCGGCCCGTAGACGTTGTGGAAGCGCAGCGCGGTCGCGGTGGCGCCCGTGGCCCGCGTCCACGAGGCGAGCAGCCGCTCCCCGTGCGCTTTCGTGTCGGCGTACACGTTGCGGGGGTCGGCCGGGGCGTCCTCCCCCACGAGCCCGGGACGCAGGACGCGTCCGCACGCCGCGCACCGGGGGTCGAAGACGCCCTCGGCCAGGTCCGTCTCCGAGCGCGGCGGCGGGCTCGTCGGCCCGTGCTCGTCGCACGCGTACGCCCCCTCGCCGTAGACGACCATCGAGCTCGCGTACACCACGTGCGGCGGGCGGGAGCCGGCGTCGGCGGCCGCGCGCAGCAGCACCGCCGTGCCGAGGTCGTTGGAGGACACGTAGTCGTCGATGTCGCCGATGCCCACGCCGAGCCCGACCTTCGCGGCCAGGTGCACGACGGCGTCGCACCCGGCGAGCGCCCCGCGCACGGCGTCGCCGTCCCGCACGTCCGCGTGGACGAGCGGGACGCCGTCCGGGAGGGCGGGGTGCGGAGACCCTGCGTGACGGCTTCGTGCGCCGTGCACGTCGGGCCGCAGGGAGTCGAGGACGAGGACGTCGTGCCCGGCGGCGGCCAGGGCAGCGGTGGCGGCGGAGCCGATGAAGCCGGCCCCGCCGGTGACGAGGATGCGCATCACCCCAGCATCCCGGGCAGCCCGGGCTCCCGACAGCGGCCGCGCCTGACGATCGGCTGACGAAGGCGCCGTCGTGCCTCCTCGCGCCCTCGTCCCGGCCCGGCCGCGGTCTACGGTGGCGACCGTGAGCGAACCGACCGCACCCGTGGGCATCCTGGGCGGCTCCGGCCTGTACCGGCTGCTCGACGACCCCGAGCCCGTTCCCGTGACGACGCCGTTCGGAGACCCGTCCGACCCGCCCAGCCGCGGCACGTTCGGCGGACGGCCCGTCGTGTTCCTGCCGCGGCACGGCGCGGACCACCGCATCCCGCCGCACCGCGTGAACTACCGCGCGAACCTGTGGGCGCTGCGCTCCCTGGGCGTGCGGCAGGTGGTGGCCGCGTCGGCCGTGGGCGCGCTCGTCCCGGAGCTCGGGGCGGGGACCGTCGTCGTGCCGGACCAGATCATCGACCGCACGTCGGGGCGCGAGCACACCGTCTACGGAGACGTCGGCACAGTGGTGCACGTCCCGTTCGCCGACCCCTACTGCCCCCGCGGCCGGGTCGTCGCGGTGAACGCCGCACAGGCCGGCACGCTGCCCGCCGTGGACGGCGGGACCATGGTCGTGATCCAGGGCCCGCGCTTCTCCAGCCGGGCCGAGTCCCGCCGCAACGCCGCCGACGGCGGCACCGTCGTCGGGATGACGGGGATGCCCGAGGCGGCCGTCGCGCGCGAGCTCGCCCTCTGCTACACGACCCTGGCGCTCGTCACCGACGCCGACGCCGGCGTGGACCGCGACTCGTCCGTCTCCCACGCGGCCGTGCTGGAGATGTTCGCGCGCAACGTCGGCGCGCTGACCGACGTGCTGCGCGACGTCGTCGCCGACCTGCCCGACGACGACTGCCACTGCCGGCACGTGCTCGACGGGCTGGAGCTCCCCTTCGAGCTGCCCGCGTAGAGGACGACGCGCACGGGCGTCCTCAGTCGGCCGGTGCGACGTCGGCGCTCGCCCGCTGCTGGGCCATGCGCCGGAGCGTGAGCAGCACGGGGTCCGTGAGCAGGGTGCCGACGACCACGCGCTTGACGGCCCCGGCACCGTCCTCGGGCACCGACGCGACGTCCGCGGCGGCCACCGTCTCCGCCCCCTCGGCGAGGGCGTCGAGGTAGGCGTCGGGCAGGTCGATGCCCGCGGCCTCGGCCGCCCGGAGCTGGCCGGCGAGGCGGGCGACGAGCGGGTCGTCGTCGGGACACCAGTCCCGGGTCGCGACCAGCTCGGCGGCGCGCGCCTGCCACGGATCGGGCCCGTCGGCGGGCCCGTCACCCGGCGCGGGGCGGTCCTGCTGCCGGCCCTCTTCGCGCGCGAGCATGACGCGCTGCGCCGCACCGAGCAGCTCGTGCCGGGTGGACGGCGGGTCGTCCAGGACCGCGAGGACCTCGCGCACCGCGCCGAGCGACAGGCCGGCGGAGTCGGTGAGCGCGCGGACCAGCCGCACTCGCTCGACGTGCGTCGCGTCGTACAGGGCCTGGGTCCGGGCGGTGGCCGTACCGGTGTGCAGCAGACCCTCGCGCAGGTAGTACTTCAGCGTCGCGACCGGGACCCCGGTGCGTTCCGCGAGACCTGAGATGCGCATGTTCCTCCGTCCGACCTCTTGACATTGGAGAGTAGCACTCCCCAATATTGGGGAGTCGCACTATCCGTTCTCACGGAGGTCACTCATGTCCACCCTGACGACCCACCAGCACGAGGGCAGCCTCGCCGTCTTCCTCATCGGCGCGCGGGTGGTCAAGCCCTGGCGCCCCGACGCGTGGCTGCCGGCGTTCACCGCGATGGGGCCGATGCTCGCAGAGCTGGCCCGCGACCCCGACGCCGGCCTCCTCCACGCGCGCACCGCGATCGACGCGGACCTGCGCGGAGTCACCGTCGTGCAGTACTGGCGCAGCATCGAGGACATCTACCGCTACGCCAACGCCGACGAACGGCGCCACCGCCCCGCCTGGCTCGCGTTCTACCGCCGCGCGCACCGCGTGCCGGGCGCCGTGCAGGTCTGGCACGAGTCCTACGCCATCCCGGCCGGCGGTCACGAGAGCCTCTACGCCGACGCGCCCCGGCCCTTCGGCATCGCGCGCGCCACCGGCAGCGTGCCCGTCTCGCGCCGGGGCCGCACCGCCCGCGAGCGGCTGGGCAACCCGGTCGCGCCGCAGTGAACCGAGGTCCGGCGCGGCGCCGGGGGACGTCGGGTCACGACCCGCGCGGGTCCGGCCATCCGGCGAGGTGACCGAGCCAGGCGATCGCGATCCACGGGCCGTGGAGCTCGAAGTCCCCGTCCGCCCCGGCCACGTGCGCCGTGCAGTCGTCGGCAGGACCCGTCATCTCACGGTCGGGGACGATGCCCGTCAGGCGCACAGCCGTCAGGTCGAGATCGATGCGGCGCGGCAGGCCGGGTGGGACGACCCAGGCGCGGGTGGCGGACAGGTGCAGCATCGGCCGGTCGGCGTGCTGACCGGGCATCCACGGCACGGTGCCCGTCGTGACCGCGCAGGTGAACCCAGGGATCGCCTTCGCCGGATCGCGTGGGAGGCGGCGGCGGGCGAGCGGGCGCGGCCAATCGACAGAGCCCCCGCCGGAGTCGAGAGCGACCAGGATTCCGGCCACCACGACCTCGACCAGCGCCGCGAAGGCTCCCTGTGCCACCCGTCCGGCCCGGGTCTGCGGACCTGGCGACCGCCAGCCGATCAGGTCGCGGACTCGCGGCTGCCGGCTCACGGCTGCGCACCGTTTCGGGTCATGACGAACAGTGTGAGGCAGCTCCTCCCCTGCCGAGCTCTGGGGCACCTGCCGCTCGGCGGTCGGTCCGTTACCGTGGTCGCCGGTCCGGCGAACTCCGCCGGAGGCTGAACGGACGGGGCGGATGGCTCGAGCGCACCAGGGACCCGCGGGTCAGGACGGGGACGACCTGCTCGACCTGCTCGACACCCTCGACATCGACGACGGCACGCCGGACGGCAGCGCCCCGATGCCGCTGGACGAGCTGGCCGTGCTCGCCCGGTCGCTGATGGACCAGCACGGCCTGCACGACTGGGCGTTCGCGTGGGACCGCGCGGTGCGCCGGGCCGGGGCGACGCGGTGGAAGTCACGCACCATCTCCCTGTCGAAGCCGCTGATGCTCCGGTTCCCCCGCGAGGACGCGCGCGACACGGTCCTGCACGAGGTGGCGCATGCCCTCGTCGGGCACCGCCACGGGCACGACGCCACCTGGAAGGCCAAGGCCGCCGAGATCGGCGCCCGACCCCAGCGCTGCTTCGACGCGTCCATCGCCCAGGTCGACGGCGACTGGACCGGCACCTGCCCGCGGGGGCACACCCACAGCCGGCACCGCGCGCCGAAGCACGCCGTCGTCTCGTGCGGCCTGTGCGCCCCGAAGAAGTTCGACCGCCGCTACCGGCTCACGTGGACGTGGAGGGGCGTCGCCGTCCTGACGCCCGGGAGCCGCGTGGAGCTCGTCGGCGACGACGCCTGGCGCGGCAGCCGCGGACGCGTCACCAAGCTGCTGGACACCCGCTACGCCGTCACCCTCGACTCCGGACGGCGGCTCCACGTGCCCTTCGACCTGGCCGCGAGCGCGCGGCGCTGACGGCGTCGCACGTCGCAGGTCCGGCTCCGTGCCGCACGCGGGGTCGTCACCAGTCGACGATGCTCGACACCGCTCGCCCGACTCCTCGGACGAGCCACACGAGGCCGCGCCCGACGTTGACGACCAGGCTCAGGAGCTCGAGCCCTTCCCAGACGTAGCGGATGCCTCGACCTGTCGCGCGGAACGGACGCCCCACCCGGTGCCAGAATCCTTGCCGCGTGACCCCCGCCGTCGTCATGGCGAGAGGGTGGCACGGCGAGCGGTCACCGTCCATCCCCGCCGGGCTCCGTCGTCGTCACGACCACCGTCCGGCGGACCGCGGAAACCATTGCCACGGGCGCAGTCCTCTTGGTTGGATGTTGCCCACGCCGCGCGTCACCGTTCGAACAAGGGAGTTCGTCATGCCGCAGCTGTCCCGCCGTCAGGTCCTCGCGATGGTCCCGGCCGGGGCGTTCGTCGCGATCGCGGCCCCGCTGCGCGCCCGCGCCGACGCACCCACCGACCACGCACGCCTGCTGACGAACGCGCGAGCGATCTTCGCCGGCACGGCCGCGTCGAACGCGCGTCCCGAAGCGGCGGCGAAGCTCAGGGCGATCCACTCGACGGCCCGCTCCCACCTCGCCGCCCTGGACACCGCCGGCGCGGGTGAGCTGCTCGCCGGCGTCCCGCTGGGCACCAGCGACCCGAACCTCAGCACGTCGTTCCTCCGGCTGTACGAGATCGCCCTGGCGACGTGCACCACCGGCTACGCGTCCGACCTGGTGGGGAACGTCGTCGTCCAGCGGCGCGTGCTCGACGGGCTCGCCTGGCTGCACGACCGCTACTACGGCGACCAGGCCGCCGGCTACTACGGCAACTGGTACACCTGGGAGATCGGCATCCCCGCCAGCGTCAGCAAGACGTTCGCGCTCCTGATCGACCTGGCCGCCGCGGAACGCCCCGGCCTGCTGCCGGCCTACATCGCGTCGATGGACGCGTACCTGCGGAACGGCAAGGACGGCGACGTCGACCTCGACTCCCGCTTCCACACCGGCGCCAACCTCGCCGACATCACGACCAACCGCGTGCTGCAGGGCGCCCTCACCGGCGACGACGCGCGGGTGTCGAAGGCGGTCGCCGACCAGTCGACGGTGTTCGCGACGATCGACCCGTACGACATCCAGCACGGCAACACCGACGGGTACTACGCCGACGGCTCGTTCATCCAGCACGACTCCGTCGCGTACACGGGCTCGTACGGGCGCACGCTCCTGACCCGCGTCGTGCAGACCATCAAGCTGCTCGACGGCACCTCCGCGGCGCCCGGGACCGAGCTGGCCGACGTCGTCCACGGCTGGGTGCGCGACGGGTTCGCGCCCGTCATCGTCGACGGCTGGATGATGGAGATCGTCAAGGGCCGCGCCGTCTCGCGGACCGCGAGCGGGTACACCGACGTCGCGACCGTGCTGGAAGCCGCGGTGGACCTCACCGACTACACGAGCAGCGCCAACGCCACCGCCCTCGGCGCGTACGTCCGCCACCTGGCGACCGCCTCGCCGACGCCGCCCGACCCGGCCAGGTTCGTCTCGCCGGTGAGCGTCGTGCGCTACGCCGACCTCCTCGCGGCCCCCGGCGCGCCGGTCGCGGACCTCAACCCGCCCGAGCGGTCGGTCGCCCTCAACGCCATGGACCGCACCGTGCACCGCCGCCCCGGGTACACGTTCGCGCTGGCGCGCAGCTCGGACCGGATCAGCAAGTACGAGTACATGAGCGGCGAGAACCTCCGCCCCTGGTTCCAGGGCGACGGCGCGTTCTACCTCTACCTCGCCGGCCAGGACCACACGCAGGCCTTCGGCGTCGACTTCTACACGACCGTCTCCCCGTACCGCCTGCCGGGCACCACGGTGCCCGTCGAGGAACGGCAGACGGTGCCCGAGCTGTACGGGCAGCCCTGGTACGAGAACCCCGGCCACCCGCTCGGCTTCACGTCGTCGTCGGAGTCGCAGAACACCTACGTCTACTTCCCGCGCGCCACGAACTCCTTCTCCGGCGGCGCGACGCTCGGGGCGTACGGCGCCGCAGGCATGGTCCTGTCCGACGACGTCCCCTACGTCGACGCCCAGGCCGGCGTCCTCCCCGCGGACTTCGTCGTCTACGCGAACGCCCGCGCGGTGAAGTCGTGGTTCCTGCTCGACGACGAGGTCGTGGTGCTGGCGGCAGGGATCCACGACGAGCACGGCCGCGACGTCGTCACGACGCTCGACTCCCGCATCGCCGCGCCCGGCGACGGCGTGGCTGTGACGGGCGCCCGCAGTGACGGGAGCGCATGGTCGCCGCAGGACGGCGAGGCGTCGCTCGCGTGGCTGCGGTGGGACAACCCGGGTCAGGGCGTGGCCGTCGGGTACGCCCTGCTCGACGCCGAGCCCGTGCACGTGACGCTCGAGGACGTGACGCGCAGCCGCCGCGTGGTCCGGACCTCGAACCCCGACACCGCGGTGACGAAGCGGGTGTTCACGGCCGCCGTCGAGCACGGCCACCACCGCGCGGAGCTCGCCTACGCCATCGTTCCCGGCGCGAGCGAGCAGCAGCTCGCGGCCTACGGCGGTGGCCCGGTCGCCGTGCTCGCCAACGACGAGCACGTGCAGGCCGTCCGGCACGCAGGCCTCGGCCTCGTGGCCGCGAACGTGTTCGACGGTCGCGCGCACGTCCGCAACCTGACGATCGACGGCCCGGCGTCCCTTCTCGTGCGCGAGGACGACGGCACTACCTCCGTCGCGCTGTCCGACCCGACGATGCGGCGCGACACCGTCACCGTCACCCTCCGCGGTCGCCACCTCGACGTCGAGGCCGCGGACGACGGCGTGGAGGTGCGGCGTGTGCCGGGCGGCACCGAGGTGCGTGCCCGCACGCGGCACGCCTACGGCGCGAGCCGCACCGCCGTGCTGCGACGACGCTGAGGGCCGGTCCACCGCTGACACGCACCGGCCGTCCGCGTCACGCCCGCTCTCGGACGACGCGCGCCAGGCCGACGTCCATCGACTCACCGACCGCCATACGGTCCAGGCACCACCGCAGGTGCCAGTGCGGCTCTCGTGCGGCGTTGGCGAAACCGGAGTCGAGGAGGAAGTCCGCTGCCGATCCGGCGTGCGCGAACTCCTCCTCTCCGTCCGGGGTCTCGACGACGAACTCGGGGATGTCCACCGTGCGATCTTCCCGCAGCTCGCCCGACCACGGCCTGGCTACCAGCGGACTGGTGGGTGGCCCGCATCCCTTGACCTGATGGACAGCCCGCCCCGAGGGCCTCGGTTGCTCAGCCTGGCTGAGCCTGTTGCGACTCACCAGGCGCGGGGGTCGGCTCCTCGGGGAAGGTTCCCCACGCCACGGCATAGCACTCCGGAGAGGTCGATTCTTCGTAGACGTCGAACGTCCCGATCAGACCCTGCTCAGGACCGACGACACGCACGGAGTGCACCGCGCCCATCTGGTCGTCACTGAGGAGCAGGTCCTGCACGGAAGTCCCGTCGAGCTCCTCGCCCAGGAGCGTGAAGGCCCCCGGATCGACGTCGTTGCCCTCGATCAGGAACCTCTCCGCGGCGTCCGTGTCGCCTCCTGCGACAGCGCCGAGGAATCCGGTCACCGCCCCCTCGACGCTCGGCGCCCCGCGATCACAGGATTCTCCCGCGGCGGGGGAACACCCCGCGACGGCGTATCCGGCGACGAAGACCAGCGATAGGGCACCGCCGGCCCGCGTGATCCTTGACGTCATGTCAGCCTCTCCGAGACGTTCTCAGCGTGTCCATCGTCTGCTCCCCCCGCGCTTGAGGGGAGCATCGCGGGGATGACCTCACTCCACACCGGAACGGCGCGTCGTGCAGCGCTCTTGCAGGATTCGCACGGACCTGGCCCGGGGCTCGGGGCACGACCTAGGATCCGCCGCGCACCTGTCCTCGGATGGGTTTCAACACCGCCACGCAGACGCGGAGGTTCCAGGCCTGCTAGACCGGCGGACGGGGGCCCGCCTCGCACTGGTCCTGGTCGCCGTCGACGCGCACCGGAGCATCCGCCCGCAGCGACTGCTCGACCGCGTCGACCAGCACGGCGACGCGCACGGCCCGGTCGACGTCGACGGTGACCGGGCTGCCGTGGCGTACGGCGGCGGCCAGCTCGCGGCGGGCGGTGACCCAGCACTCGTCGTGATCCATGCCGCTGGTGGTGTAGCGCGCGACGCCGGCCGACGAGTACACGTCGACGTCGGTGAGCACGCCTTCCGCGGCCACGGCGCCGGACAGCACCACCTGGGCGACCGCGCCGTCGGCGTGCCAGGTGGTGACGGCGGTGAGCTGGTCACGCGCCTGCTCGGCACGGACGGCGACGACCGGCCCGACGGCGAGATCGACGAGGTCCAGCAGGTGCGGACCGAGGTCGCGGAGCGCACCCAGCGGCCCGGACCTCCAGGTGCCGTCGGCCTGCGCGAACGAACCCTGCAGGAAGCCCCCGTGCAGGTAGCGGGCGGAGGCCCCGAGGGCGGGGCCCTCGGCCCGCAGGGCCGCGGCCTGCGCGAGGAAGTGACGGGTCCGGGAGTGATAGCGCTTGGTCAGCACGACGAGGTGCGGCACGCCCGCGGTGCGCACGGCGTCGGCGACCTCCCGGGACTGCTCGAGGGTGACGCCGAGCGGCTTCTCCAGCATGAGCGCGCGGCCGCGCGCCGCGGCGCGGACCGCGAGCTCAGCCTGGACGTGCGGCGCGACGGCGAAGTCGACCGCCTCGCACTCGTCGACGAGCTCGTCGAAGCTGCGGAACGCCCGGACCCCGTGCTCGGCGGCGAGTGCCGCCGTCCGCTCGGGGTCACGACCCCAGACGCCGGCGAGCCGCGTCGGCCCGGCGGCCGAGTGCAGCGGGGCGTGCATGGTGCGCGCCCACCCACCGGTCCCGACCAGCCCGACGGCGACGGGCGCGTCGGCGGTCATGCGAGCCTCGCGTTCACGGCGTCGGCGGACAGCTCCTGCTGCACGACCTGCCCGGCCATGCCGACCAGGCTGGCGTCGTCGCCCAGCCGGGCCAGCCGGATCTCCAGGTTCCGGGTCGCGCGCGGGAGCACTGCCGGGTAGAGCGACTCGCGGACCCCGCTGAGGAGCGAGGCGGAGGCGAGGTCGCCGCCGAACACCAGGACGCCCGGGTTGACGAGCGTCACCGCAGTGGCCAGCACCCGCCCGATCGCCTGCCCCGCCTGCCGTGTGAGCTGGAGCGTGTCGGGGTCGCCCTCCGCCAGGAGGGCCTTCACGTCCCGTCCCGAGCGCGCGTCGCGGCCAAGCGCGCGCAGCTGGCCCGCCACGGCCCGCCCCGAGGCGATCGCCGCCAGGCACCCGGTCGCGCCGCACTGGCACCGGACGCCCTCGGCCTCGGGCACGCGGACGTGCCCGATGTCGCCGGCCGCGCCGTCGTTGCCCTGGTAGATGTGGCCGTCGATCACGATGCCCGAGCCGATGCCGGTCGACGCCTTCAGCAGGAACAACGACCGCGGGCGGTCCGGGACCTGGAGGTACTCGCCGTACCCCATGGCATCGGCGTCGTTGCGCACGACGACAGGCACGTCGATCCCGAACGGCTTCGCCACGTGCTCCCGGACGCCGAACCCGTCCCACCCGGGAAGGATCGGCGGCTCGGACGGCCTGCCCGTCGCGGGGTCGACCGGACCGGTGAGGCTCACGCCGACCCCGAGCAGCGGCCGGCTCGGGTCGGTGTCGACGAGGTCCGCCAGTGCGGCACCGACGAGGTCCAGCGTCGGGACGGGGCCGGCCGCCACGTCCACCTCGACGACCGCACGCCGACGGACGGCCCCGTCGAGGTCGGTCACGGCGATCTCGGCGTGCGAGGTCTCGATCGCGGCCACGGCGACCTGGGCCGCGTCGGCGTTGAACGCCAGCCGGGTGGCACGGCGCCCACCTGTCGCGTCCCCCGAGCCGGCACCCTCGACCAGGCCCGCGGCGAGCAACGCGTCGACGCGGTGGGCGACGGTGACGCGCGAGAGGCCGGTCGTCTCGGCGATCTCACCGCGCGTGCTCGCGCGGCCCTGCCGCACCAGGTCGAGGATGTCCCCGGGTCCGATACTCATGCTCTGTCCGATCCCCCGAACCCGACTCTCAGCCCTTGTCCGCGCCGGCCGTGAGCCCTTCGGTCAGGGCTCGTTCGGCGACACCATAGAGCAGCACCACCGGGATGGTGAGCAGCACCGACCCCGCCATGAGGACGGTCTTGGACACCTCGATGCCGTTGGAGAGCTGCGAGAGGCCGAGCGACACCGTCCACTTGTCCCGGTCGGTCACGAGGAACAGGAGCGCGAACAGGAGCTCGTTCCAGGCGATCATGAAGATGTAGAGCGCGGTCGACATGATCGTCGGCATGGACAGGGGCACGGTGATCCGGCGCAGGATCGTCCAGCGGCTCGCCCCGTCGAGCGTCGCGGCCTCGTCGATCGAGCCGGGGATGGTCTCGAAGTTGGACCGCAGCATGTGGATCGACGTCGGCACCGTGAGCGCGATGTACACGAGGACCAGGCCGACCAGCGACGTACCCAGCCCGGCGCGGGAGAAGCCCACGAACAGCGGGATCGCGATGACGATCGCCGGGAACAGGTACACGGCCAGGAACAGCGCCCCCATGCCGTCGCGGCCCTTGAACGTCAGTCGCGAGACGGCGTACGCGCCGGGGATGACGGCCAGCAGGGTCAGCAGGGTGCACGACAGCGACACGATCGCCGAGTTGCGCATGAAGAGCGCGAACCCCTGGCCGCCCTCGGCCTCGCTGCGCAGCACCTCGGTGTACGTGGCGGTGGTGAGGTTCTCGAGCGGCACCCACAGCCGTTCGGGTTGCTGCAGCAGCTGCTCGATCGGCACGAAGCTGAGCAGCACCATGTAGTAGAAGGGGAAGACCGTCGCGACCACGAGGGCGACGATGAGGACCCAGCGCAGGATGGGCCACAGCTTGAGCTCGAAGGCGAGCCGGTTCATGCGTCCTGCTCCTTCCGGCCGAAGAACCGCATGTAGACGGTGAGGAAGAGGGCCAGCACGACGGCGAGGACCAGGGCGTTCGCCGCGGCGCCGCCGATGTCGAGGTTGCCGGTGAGCTGGTTGTAGACGCGCACGGGTGCGATCTCGGTCCCGGCGGTGCCGCCGGTCAGCAGGTACACGTCGTCGAACTTGTTGAACGTCATGATGAGCCGCAGCAGGCACAGCAGGGCGATCGTCGGCACCAGCTGCGGGAAGATCACGTGCCGGAAGGTCTGGGACGGCGTCGCGCCGTCCACGCGGGCAGCCTCCTCGATCTCCGCCGGCAGGGCGACCAGCCGTGCGGTGAGGAACATGAACGCGAACGGGAAGTACCGCCAGACCTCGAACAGGATGACCGTGATCAGCGCGAAGGGCTTCTGCCCGAGGAAGTCGATCGGCTCGTCCCAGCCGAGCAGCGACGTGCCCCAGGTGTTGATCAGCCCGTACTGCGGGTTGAGCAGGATCTCCCACACGAACGCGACGGCGACGACGGGCGCGACGTAGGGCAGCAGCATGAACGCCCGCAGCACGCCGCGGGAGCGGAAGGGGCGCCGGAACGCGAGCGCTGCCGCGAGCCCCACGGCCACCGAGCCGGCGGTGGCCGCCACCGAGTAGACGATCGTGGTCCACAGCGACGACCAGAAGCCGGGTGCGGTGAGCACCCCGACGACGTTGTCGAACGTGAACGAGCCGGTGATGCCCCGTTCGGCGATCGTCGCGAGCGACGTGTCCTGGAACGCCAGGACGACGTTCCAGACGATCGGCACCACGATCACGACCAGGATGATCAGCGCGGTCGGCGCGATCATCGTCAGGCCGTCGCGGTTCTCCACCCGCGCGGCCAAGGACGTCCGTCGTCGTGCCGTGGGTGCCGGCGCGGGCCGGGTCACGGTCGTTGCGGTCACTGGTCGACCTCCTCGTTGATGGCCTCGACGTCACGCTGCGCCTGGGCGGCGGCGTCCTCGGGCGAGAGCCCGCCCGCGAGCTCGCTGACCGTCTTCGACAGCGGGAGCTGCGTGCTGACCGGGCCGAGGAGGCCGCCCTGGCCCTCGGAGATGCCCCACCGGTCGATGTTCTTCGCCACCGAGCGCAACGCGTCCATGGTCTGCGCGTCGTACACGTCGGCGAGCGGCTTCTTGGTGTCCACCCCGGCCTCGAGGCCCTCCCACGCGTCGGTGAACCGTCGCGGGTCCTGGGCGTCGCCGGTGCGCACGGGGAACTTGCCCTCCGGCGCCATCCCCAACCAGTCGGTGTACCCGTCGGACATCATGTACTCGACGAGCTGCGAGGCCTTCTTCTGGGGTGCGCCGTTCAGGACCGTCCACGAGGTGATCTCGCCGTAGGTCGACCCCTGCGGGTTGTCGGGTCCGGAGATCGACGTGACGACGCCGCTGTTGCGGGCCAGCCACTCCGGGTCGTCCGCGCACTGGTCGCACACGGGCTTCGCGTCGTTCCGCAGGCCGGCGAGCTCGTCGAGGATGAAGGTGGACCACACCGTCATGGCCGCGGACCCGTTGAAGTACGTCGCACGGGTCGAGTCGACGGACTGCGTGCCGCGGGGAGAGTCCTCGGTCGCGAGCCGGCTGTAGAGGTCCCAGGTCTTCTGGCAGGCCGGCGACTCCAGGGTGACGTCGCCCGCGCCGTCCACGAGCTGGCAGTCGTTGCTGAGCGCCAGCGACTCGAAGGACTGCGTGGTGAACACGTCCGAGGGATCGGTGGCCAGCGTGATGCCGAACCGCCCGTCACCGGTCAGCGTGTCGGCGGCCTTGCGGATCGCGTCGTACGACGTCGGAGGCGCCAGGCCGGCCTGCTTGAACAGGTCCTTGCGGTACACGAGCACCTGGCTCCACGCGTCCGACGGGACCGACAGGTGGTCGTCGCCGTCGCTGGTGAGCTGGAGCGCGGAGTCCTCGAACGTGTCGGGGCCGAGGTCCGCCACGACCTGGTTCGTCGTGGCGGTGTCGACGAGGCCCAGGTCGGCGATCTGGCGGACGTAGGACAGCGACAGCGCCCCGATGACGTCCGGCATGTCCCCCGACAGCACCGCCGACTGGATGAGCTGCGGCACCTGCGCCTCGTCCACGGCGACGAGCTGCACGTCGACCCCGGTCTCCTCCGTGAAGCGGTCCATGATCGCGCGGGTCGCGGCGACCCGCTCCGGGAGGTTCTCCAGGGACCAGACCACGAGCGTGTCGTCGTCCGCACCGGACGACGACGGCGCGCACGCCGCCGTCCCGGCGACGACGGCCGTCACCACGGCTGCGCAGCCGACTCGCTTCCACTGCCGCGATCGCCACCGTGCGGTCATGTGGCACCTCCTCGTAGGGCTTCGGGCTCATCCGTGAGCACGAGTCCGTACGCTAGCACTTCTGTCAACACGGTATGCTGAAGTAGCAAGGATGCTTTCGAGATGTGGCCCACGGGCCAGGAACGGGACCGATTCGTGACACACGTCGTGCGATTCGCGGCACCTCGCCGCGTCGAGGTGATCGAGACCAGCCCGCAGCCGCTCTCCCCGGGGCAGGTGCGAGTCCGCACCATCGCCACGGGGATCTCGGCCGGTACCGAGCTGACCGCCTACCGGGGGACGAACCCGTACCTCACGTCCACGTGGGACCCCGGCTCCAAGGTCTTCCGTGACGCCGACCAGGTCGCCCCGCCCGGGTACCCGCTCGACGGCTGGGGCTACTCCGAGGTCGGCGAGGTCGTCGAGATCGCTCCCGACGCCGGCCGCCCGGCCGCCGACGACGACGTCGCCGTCGGTGACGTCGTCTGGGGCATCTGGGGACACCGCTCGGAGGGCGTCCTCACGCAGGACGCCCTGCGCGGCCACCAGCTCCCCGCCGGGCTCGACCCGGTCGCCGGCTGCTTCGTGCGCGTCGGCGCCATCGCCCTGAACGCCGTCCTGGCGGCCGACCTCAACCCCGGCAGCACCGTCGTCATCCTGGGCCAGGGCGTCATCGGCCTGCTCGCCACGCGGTTCGCCACCCTCGCCGGCGCCCGCGTGATCGCCGTCGACGGCATCGAGCCGCGGCGCGCGGTCGCGACGCGGCTCGGCGCGCACGACGTCCTGACCCCCGGCCCCGACCTGCCGTACCAGGTGCGCGAGCTCACCGGCAGCACGGGCGTCGACGTCGCCATCGAGCTGTCGGGCAACTACCACGCCCTGCAGTCCGCGACCCGCGTCGTCGGGCCCGACGGCACCGTCGTCGCCTCCGGCTTCTACCAGGGCGAGGCGCAGCCCCTGCGCCTGGGCGACGAGTTCCACCACAACCGCGTCCAGATCGTCGCCTCGCAGATCGGTGGCGTGCCGCAGCGACTCCGCGCCCGCTGGGACGTGCCGCGCCTGCAGCGCACCGTCGTCGACCTGCTCGCGCAGGGCACCCCCGACGTCCGCGAGCTCGTCACCCACCGCTACCCGATCGCCGACGCGGCTGCCGCGTACGAGCTGCTCGACACCGACGGCGCCGCCGCCCTCCAGGTGGTGCTGGACGCATGACCGCCGCTGCACAGACCCAGGAGCACTCCGTGACCCACCCCATCCTCGTCCAGGAGCAGCACGTCCCGGGGCGCGACGTCGAGGAGAAGTTCGAGGTCGCCCGCGCGTGGGGCTTCGACGGCCTCGAGCTGCGCGGGCAGGGCGACTACGCCCTGGAGGCGCGCCTGCCCGAGCTGCGTCGTGCCCACGCCAACGGCGTGGTCATGCCCACCGTGTGCGTGGAGATGTCGCACTTCGTGGGCGCGTTCGACAAGGACCTCGCCGAGGACGCCGTCCGCCAGATGACGTCCCAGCTGACCGTGATGGCCGAGATCGGCGGCGTCGGCGCGATGACGCCCGCCTCGTACGGGATGTTCTCCCGCCGGCTCCCCCCGTTCGAGCCGCCCCGCTCCCCCGAGGACGACCAGGCGCAGCTCGTGGACGCGTTCGGCCGCCTCGCCGAGCACGCCGCGACGGTGGGCACGCACATCCTCCTGGAGCCGCTGAACCGGTACGAGGACCACATGGTCAACTCGATCGCGCAGGGCGTCGCGCTGTGCCGGGAGGTGGACGACCCGGCGTTCCGCCTGGCCCCGGACACGTACCACATGAACATCGAGGAGGCGGACCCGGCCCGGTCGCTCGCCGACGCGATCGAGTTCATCGTGCACGTGCAGGCCTCCGACTCCAACCGGCTCGAGCCGGGCGCCGGGCACGTCGACTGGGCCCTGGAGATGTCGACGCTGCGCGCCGCCGGGTACGTCGGACCGGTCGCCGTCGAATCGCGCCTGTCCGGGCCTGCCGACGTCGTCCTGCCCACCGTCCCGCCGCTGCTGCGCCGGCACCTGGCATGACGTCGGGCATGACGACCGGCATGACGACGACCCTCCCCGACGCACCCGGCGCCACGACGGCGCTCGCCGCGGCGAGCGCCGTCCTGCGCCGCAACTGGGGTGGCGCGTACACGGTGCCCGCCACCGGGCTGTACCCGCACCAGTGGAGCTGGGACTCGGCGTTCATCGCGATCGGGCTGCGGCACCTGTCCGCGCGTCGCGCACAGGTCGAGCTCGACAGCCTGCTGTCCAGCCAGTGGGCCGACGGCCGGCTGCCGCAGATCGTGTACGACACCCGCCGCGACGACGACTACGCGCCCAGCGCGGCCTTCTGGGGCTCCGCCGACCTCCCGGGCAGCCCTGCTGTGCCCACGACAGGCCTCGTGCAGCCGCCCGTGCACGCGTGGGCGGTCTGGCTCGTGCACGTCCAGGACCTGCGCGAGTCCGGGCGGCGACGGTTCCTCGAGCGCGCCTACCCCCGGCTGCTCGCGTGGCACCGGTACCTGCGCGACCGTCGTGCCGCGGCCGACGGGCTCGCCGCCGTCGTGCACCCGTGGGAGTCGGGCACGGACAACTCGCCCCTGTGGGACGACGCTCTCGCCCGTGTGCCCGGCGTGCCCCGGGCCGCCATCGAGCGCCCCGACCTCAAGCACGCGTCCGCGGGCGAGCGGCCGAGCGGCAAGGAGTACGGCAAGTACTTCTGGCTGGCCGAGCGGTACCGCGACCACGGCTGCGCCGACGTCGACCCGGAGCACCCGTTCCTCCTCGACGACCCGACGACGAACGCCCTGTGGGCGCGCTCCGAGCTCGCGATGGCCGACATCGCCGAGGCGCTCGGCCAGGACGGTGCGCCCCACCGCGCCGAGGCCGCGCGCATCGTCGCGGCCATGGAGATGCTGTGGGACGACGGTCTCGGGACCTACGTCGCCCGCGACCGCGCCACGGGCGCTCTGGTCCGCAAGGCCACGGTGGGCGGCCTGCTCGCCCTCCTGCTGCCTGACGACGTGCTGCCCGCCGGCCGCGGGGACGCCCTCGTGCGCACGGTGCTGGGGCGCCGGTTCCTCGACGTCGACGGCGCGACGCCGCCGATCATGGCGCCCAGCTACGACGCGTGCGCGCCGGACCTCGACCCGGCCCTCTACTGGCGCGGGCCCGCCTGGTTCAACATGATGTGGCTGCTGCTCGAAGGGCTGCGCGCCCACGGCCGGACCGACGTCGCGGACCGATACGTCGGGCCCATGACGGACGCCGCGGTGCGCGAGGACTTCCCCGAGTACGTCAACCCGTGGACGGGTGCCGGGCACGGCACCCGCAGCTTCAGCTGGACGGCGGCCCTCGCCGTCGACCTGCTGTCCCGCCACACCCACCCCGAGGGAGCCGACACGCCATGAGCGCCGACACCACTCTCGTCCGGGCCGGCACGATGCTGCTCGCCGACGAGGCCGGCGACGTCCTCGCCGCCACCGGCTCCGCGCAGGGCCTCTACCTGGACGACGTGCGGCACCTGAGCACCTGGCGCGTCGAGCTGAGCACGCCCGACGGGCCGGTGCCGTTCCGCGTCGCCGGCACGGACGTCGGCGCCTCCCGGCGCGGGACCGCGCTGGTGCCGCCCACCGCCCGGAACGAGCCGACCGGCCTCCTGCTCGCCCGCGAGCAGGAGGTGCGGCGCGACGGCCTGCGCGAGCGGTGGCGGGTCACGCGGACCGCTCCGGGCGCGAGCACCCTCCGGCTGCGGCTCACGGCCGGCGCCGACTTCGCGGACCAGTTCGCCGTGCGCTCGGACGGGCGGACGTTCCCCGTCAGGAGCACGTCCTCGGTCCGTCGTCGGCCCGACGGCGCCGACCTGGACGGGACCGCGACCGCCGGCGACACCACGCTCACCCACACGACCCGCATCACGGCGGCCCCCGCCCCGGACCAGGTGCGGGCCGGTGACCATGTGACCCTCGAGTGGGACCTGCGGCTCGCCGCCGGTGACACCGCCACCGTCGAGATCCTGGCGTCGTCGGCAGCGCGTGCGGCCGAGGCACTTGCCGTGGGGAGCATGACGACGGACCCGGTGCCGGCCGCGCGGCGCGGCCAGGACGCGGCGGCCCGCGCGCTCGACGACCTCGACGCGCTCGTCATGCCCTGCCCGGGCGCGGCAGACCTCGCGATCCCCGCGGCCGGCGCGCCCTGGTTCCTCACGCTGTTCGGCCGCGACTCCGTCCTCTCCTCGCTGCTGGCGCGCGAGGAACGCCCCGGGCTGCTGCCCGACGTCGCGCACGCCCTCGCCCGCACGCAGGCGACGACGGACGACCCCGTGCGTCTCGCCCAGCCCGGCAAGATCGTCCACGAGATCCGCGTGGGCGACCTGGCACGGCTCGACCTGGTGCCGTACTCGCGGTACTACGGGACGGTCGACGCCACCGCGCTGTTCCTCGTCGCGCTCGGCGCCCTCGACCCCGAGGACGCGCGCGCCGACGAGCTGCAGGTCGCGGCGCGCGCCGCGGTCGGCTGGCTCCGGGGCCCCGGCGGGCTCGACGCGGGCGGGTTCGTCACCTACGTACCCGACCCGAAGGGCCTGATCAACCAGGGGTGGAAGGACTCGCACGACGCCGTGGCCTTCCGCGACGGGACGCTCGCCACGGGGCCGATCGCCCTGTGCGAGGTCCAGGGGTACGCCTGGCGAGGCCTGGTGGACACCGCCCGCCTCGCCCGCACCGTCTGGCACGACGACCGGTGGGCGGACGAGCTCGACGACCTGGCCGCCGCGCTCCGCTCGCGGTTTCTCCAACACTTCTGGATGGACGCCGACGCGTTCCCCGCGCTGGCGCTCGACGGCGAAGGCCGACAGGTGGACGCGCTCGCCTCCAACGCCGGGCACCTGCTGTGGTGCGGCATCCTCGACGCCGACCACGCCGCGACCGTGGCGGACCGGCTGCTCTCCCCGGAGTTCTTCACCGGGTTCGGCATCCGCACCCTCGCCGCCGGGCAGGCGCTGTACGCGCCCACCTCGTACCACAACGGGTCCGTCTGGCCCCACGACACCGCCCTCGCGGCCGTCGGGATGGACCGCTGCGGCCTCACCGAGCACGCACGCACCGTGGCGGCCGGTGTCCTCGACGCCGCCGCCGCGTTCGACGGGCGGCTGCCGGAGCTGTTCGGCGGGTTCTCCACCGGCGAGTTCCCCGCGCCCGTGCGGTACGCGCACGCCGGCGTGCCGCAGGCATGGGCCGCCGCGGCGACGGTCGCCGCGGCCCGGCTGGCGGGTGGCCCGCGCTAGACCCGGACCGCCGCGGTCTCGCGCTGCAGGCGGGGCGTTGCTACTTCACCGCCCCGCCGAGCGCACCGGCGGCGATGTACCGCTGCGCCAGCACGAGGAGCACGACCGCCGGCACGGACGAGATCACGGCGCTCGCCATCACCGGGCTCCAGCTCTGCACGTTGCCCTGCAGATAGTCGTAGATGCCGAGCGTGATCGGCTTGATGTCGGCGCCCGTGGTGAGCGTGAGCCCGAACATGAAGTCACTCCACGCGAACAGGAAGCTGAACAGGCCCGCCGTGATGAGCGAATTGCGGCTCACCGGCACGATGATCGACCAGAACGCCCGGAAGTGCCCCGCGCCGTCCACCCGTGCGGCCTCGGTGAGCGCCGGCGGGATCGACCGCATGAACGCGCTCATGATGAGGATGGCGAACGGGATGCCGTGCGTGGCGTTCGCGAGAATCAGCCCGCCGTAGGTGTTGAGCAGCCCGAGGTCGTTGAACAGCGTGTACAGCGAGTTCGCGATGACGATGCCCGGGATCATCTGCGCCAGGAGCAGCACGAACAGGAAGACGCCCATCCCCCGCAGCCGGAACCGGGACAGCGCGTACGCGGCGGGCGTGGCGATCACCAACGACACCGCGACGGCACCCAGGGCGACGATCATGCTGGTGACGAGGTTGCCGGTCTGGTCCTCCCACGCCCGCTGGTAGCCCTCGAACGTGATGTCCGTCGGGAAGAACGAGCTGTTCGCGGCGGTGCCGCCGCCCTGGAGGGACACGTTCACCATCCAGTAGACGGGGAACAGCATGAGCGCGAGGAGCACGATCCCGAGGATCGTGGACCGCAGCTGTCGCGACGTGGTCGTCTGCTTCACGATGAACCTCACTCATCCACGGCGCGCCGGTTGGCGCGCAGGTACACGACGGCGAACAGCAGCGACACCACGATGAGGATGTTGCTGACGGCAGCCCCGGTGCCGAAGGAGAACTCCTGGAACGAGCGCCGGTAGGAGTCGGTGGCCAGCGTCTCGGTGGCGCCGGCAGGTCCCCCGCCGGTCAGGCCCAGGATGATGTCGAGCACCTTGAGCGTGTAGATCACGCCGAGCACGAGGACCACGCTGACGACGGGGCGCAGGTTGGGCCAGGTGATGTGCCAGAACGCCTTGACGCCGGTGGCGCCGTCGAGCGCGCCGGCCTCGTAGAGCTCCTCGGGGATGTTCTGCAGCCCCGAGTACAGCAGCGTCATGTTGAACGGGATGCCCACCCAGACGTTCACGATGACGACGGCGACGAGCGCGACGTCCGGGCTGGTGAGCCAGTGCACGGGAGCGTCGACCAGGCCGACGGCGCGCAGGGCCTCGTTGAGGACGCCGCCGTCCTGGTCGAGGATCCACTTCCACACCGCGGTGCCCGCGATCATCGGCAGCAGCCAGGGCAGCAGGAGCAGGGAGCGCAGCACGTTGCCGAGCGGGAACCGGCGCTTGAAGAACAGGGCGAACAGCAGGCCGATGACGAACTGGCCGACGATGGAGCCCACGGTGAACAGCGCCGTGTTGACCACGGAGGTCCGGAAGATGCTGCTCGTGACGACCTCGACGTAGTTGTCGAGCCCGACCCACGGCGCCTCCCCCGAGACGAAGGTGCGGACCGTGTAGTCCTGCGACCCCATGACGAAGTTCTTCACGATCGGGTACCCGAAGAACACGAGCACGTAGGCGATCGCCGGGACCAGGAACAGCCACTGGGCGGTCCGCTCCCGCGTCCGGGCCCGGCGGCGCCGGGACGCGATGTCGGGTCCGGGCCGCGCCACGACGGGCGCCGGACCGGCGGCGAGGGTGGTGGTCATCGTCCGTCCTTCCTCGGTGACGACGTGCGCGACGTCGGTGTGCGCATCAGTTCTCCGCCGCCCGCTCGAGGGCAGCCGCGGGAGACTCGCTGCCCGTGAGCGCGAGCTGCTGAGCGGTGTAGATCTGGGTGGCGGCGTGCGGCCAGTCCGGTCCGAGCAGGGCGGTCCGCGACCGTGCGGTGCGCACGGTGTCGACGAACGTGGCGATCACCGGGTTGTCGGCGGCCGCCTTCGCGGCGACCTGGGGGTCGGACGGCACGGCGCCGCGGCCGGTGGCCATCGTGAGCTGGTGCTCGCCGCGGGTCACGCACGCCACGAACTTCCCGGCCTTCGCCATCTTCGCCGTGTTGCCCGTGCGTGGGACGGTGAACGCCTCGCCGCCGAGCGGCGCCTGCAGGGTGTCCCCGGCGTGCGGCACGGGAAGCGGGACGGCCGCGTAGTGCAGCCCCGACGCGGCCTCGAGCGCTGGCTGGTTCCACGGCCCGTTGATCATCATCGCGGCCTTGCCCGCGATGAACTGGTCGTTGACGTCGTTCTGCGACCAGTTGACGACGCTGGAGGACGCGGAGCCGTCCTGCACGAGACCGTCGACGAACGAGAGCGCCCCGACGGCCTCGGGCGAGGTGAGGTCGTCCTCGTCCGCCCCGTTGCTCCACAGGTAGGGCAGGAACTGCCACGTGCCCTCGAACGTGTTCGCGGCGCTGAACGCCAGGCCGTAACGGTCGTCGGTGGTGAGCTTCTGCGCGGCGGCCCGCAGATCGTCCCACGTGGTGGGCGGCTCGATCCCGGCGTCGGCGAGGGCGTCGACGTCGTAGAAGAGGCCGATCGTGTTGACCACGGGAGCGATGCCGTACAGGTCGCCGTCGTAGGTCCCGGCGTCGACGACGCCCTGCGGGTACCCCTTGCCGGTGATGCCGTAGTCGGTGAGCGGGCTCAGCGCCCCGGAGGACGCGATCTGCTGGACGTCGGGGTTGTCGAGCATGAGCACGTCGGGCAGCGTGTCCGACGACGCCTGCTGCAGGACCGTCGCGATGAGGCCGGAGCCCGCCACGTGGTTCGCCTGCACCCGCACGCCCACCTCGGCGGCGCAGGCGTCGTAGACCTCCTGGTAGACGGGCGCGCTGGTGTCCGACAACGTGTCGGTCACGACCAGCGTGCCCTCGTCCGCACGGGCCCCGCCGCTGCAGGCGGACAGGCCCAGGACGACGGCGGCGGCCGACGCCGCACCGATGACGGCGGGGGTTCGTCGCACAGTCTTAGCTCCTTCGCTCGGTTCACGTGACGGCGAGGTTAGGCACCCCCGGCGAAGGTTGTCAAAGCGCTTTACCGCAGCCGCGGGAGTGTGTGATCATCGATCCGCAGCACCGTTCCCGACGTTCCCGACCGCCCGAGGAGAGCCTCTTGGTGACCATGCAGGACGTGGCCGACCGCGCCGGCGTCTCCCTGACGACCGTGTCGTTCGTGGTCAACGGGACCAAGCGCGTGGCGCCGGCCACCCGCACCCGCGTCGAGGAGGCGATGGCCGACCTCGGCTACCGCCGGAACGTGCTCGCCCGGGCGCTCGCCAGCCGGCGCAGCCAGATCGTCGCCCTCGTCTTCCCAGCCCTGCGCCACCGTCTGGGCAGCACGGCGCTGAGCATCGTGACCGCCGCCGCGAGCGCCGCCACCGAGCGCGGGTTCAACGTCGTGCTGTGGCCGGTCGACGACGTCGCCCAGCTCGACGACTACCTCTCCGGGGGCCTCGTGGACGGCGTCCTGCTCATGGAGGTCACCGCCGAGGACCCGCGCGTCGCGCTGCTCACCGCACGCGACGTGCCGTTCGGGCTCGTGGGACGCACCGAGGACACGACGGGGCTCTCGTTCGTCGACATGGACTTCGCCGACATGGTCGGCACAGGGCTGGACCACCTCACCGGTCTCGGGCACCGGCACGTCGCCCTCTTCCTGGGACAGCCGTCGGGCGACCCGGCCGCGTCGGGCTACGGCCCTGTCGTCCGCACCGAGCAGGCCTACCTCGCGCAGGCGGCGCGGCGCGGCCTCGACCCGCTCGTCGTGCGCGGCGGGCAGGACCCGCGGGCCGGGCGCGAGGCGGCGACGGCGCTGGCCGCCGACCACCCGGAGGTCACGGCCGTCCTCGTCCTCAACGAGGGCGCGCTGTCCGGGTTCGTCAACGGGCTCGTCGCTGCGGGGCGCGCCGTCCCCGACGCCGTCTCGGTCCTCGCGCTCGCGACGTCCGCGGCCGACGTCGCCACGGCGGACCCGCCGGTCAGCGCCGTGGTCGCGCCGGGCACCGAGCTCGGTGCACGCAGCGTGCAGGGGCTCCTGGACCGGCTCGCCGACCCTGCCGCGCCGCCCTCGCACGACCTCCTGCCCGGCACCCTCGAGCTCGTCGGCTCGACCGCCGCCGCTCGCTGACGCAGCACCGCACCACCCGCAGCACGACCACCGGAAGGCTCCTCCCCCATGAAGTTCACCGACGGTTTCTGGCACGCCCGCCCGGGCGTCGCGATCCACTACGCCCGCGAGGTGGACCGTGTCACCACGGACGGCACGAGCCTGCGCTCGGTGGCGCCGACGAAGGTGGTGCGGCACCGCGGCGACACCCTCAACAACCCCGTGATCACCACGACGGTGTCGTCACCCGCGGACAACGTGGTGCGGGTGCAGCACGTGCATCACCGGGGCCGCCCGGAGCCGCGCCGCTTCGAGCTGGAGCTGGCCGACGGGACCGGCGAGGCGAAGGTGGTCGACGGCGAGGGCACCCTCACGACCGGCGACCTGTCGGTCCGGCTGTCGGTGGGCGCGTCCTGGGAGCTGTCGTTCCACGCCGGGGGCCGCCGCCTCACGGGGTCGAGCGGCAAGTCGGCCGCGTGGGCCGACGTGGCCCCCGACGCGGCCGTCGACCACGGCCCGATCGAGCTGCGGCGCGAGGGGCGCACCAGCTACGTGTTCGACCAGCTCGACCTCGGCGTGGGCGAGCTGGTCTACGGCCTGGGCGAGCGCTTCGGCCCCGTGGTCAAGAACGGCCAGACCGTCGACATCTGGAACTACGACGGCGGCACGTCCAGCGAGCAGGCCTACAAGAACGTGCCGTTCTACCTGACGAACGGCGGCTACGGCGTGTTCGTCAACGACCCCGGCCACGTCTCGTTCGAGGTGGGCTCCGAGGCCGTGGAGCGGGTGCAGTTCTCCGTGCCGGGCGAGGCGCTGGACTACTTCGTCGTGTACGGGCCCGATCCCAAGACGATCCTGGAGCGGTACACGGCGCTGACCGGCCGGCCGGCCGAGGTCCCGGCCTGGACGTACGGCCTGTGGCTGTCGACGAGCTTCACGACGGACTACGACGAGGCCACGGTGACCTCGTTCATCGACGGCATGGCGGAGCGCGACATCCCGCTGAGCCTGTTCCACTTCGACTGCTTCTGGATGCGCGAGTTCAACTGGTGCGACTTCGAGTGGGACGCGCGCACCTTCCCCGACCCGGAGGGCATGCTCGCGCGCCTGCACGACCGCGACCTGCGGGTGTGCGTGTGGATCAACCCGTACATCGCCCAGCAGTCGCCGCTCTTCGACGAGGGCATGGCCGCCGGCTACCTGGTGAAGCGCCGGGACGGGTCGGTCTGGCAGTGGGACCGCTGGCAGGGCGGGATGGCCCTGGTGGACTTCACCAACCCGGCCGCGACCGCCTGGTACAAGGACAAGCTGCGCGTGCTGGTGCGCCAGGGCGTGGACGCGTTCAAGACGGACTTCGGCGAGCGCATCCCTGTCGACGTCGCGTACTTCGACGGCTCCGACCCGGAGCGGATGCACAACTACTACACGCACCTGTACAACGAGGCCGTGCACGAGGTGCTGGCCGAGGAGCGTGGGGTGGGCGAGGCCGTCCTGTTCGCACGGTCCGCGACCGCCGGCGGCCAGCAGTTCCCCGTCCACTGGGGCGGCGACTCGACGGCGTCCTACGTGTCGATGGCCGAGTCCCTGCGCGGCGGCCTGTCGCTCGCCTACAGCGGCTTCGGCTACTGGAGCCACGACATCGGCGGCTTCGAGATGACGCCCGACGCCGGGGTGTTCAAGCGCTGGACGGCCTTCGGCCTGTTCTCCAGCCACAGCCGCATGCACGGCAGCGGGTCGTACCGGGTGCCGTGGATGTTCGGCGAGGACGAGTCGGACCCGACCAGCGCCGTGGCCGTGACCCGCACGTTCGCCCGGTTCAAGAACCGGCTCGCGCCGTACCTGGTGACGACCGGGCACGAGGCGCACCGGTCGGGGACGCCGATGATGCGGCCGATGCTGCTGGAGTTCCCCCACGACCCGGCCGTGCCGTACCTGGACCGTCAGTACATGCTCGGTCCCGACCTGCTCGTGGCACCCGTGTTCAACGCGGAGGGCGACGTCGACCTGTACCTGCCCGAGGGCGAGTGGGCCGGTCTGCTCACCGGCACCCGCGTGACCGGGGGGCGCTGGCTGCGAGAGAACCACGACTTCGACTCCCTGCCCGTGTACGTGCGCCCCGGGGGCGTCATCCCGCTCAGCGCGCACGAGGAGCGCCCCGACGCCGACCACCTGGACGGCCTCACGCTCCTGGTGAACCCCGCGGGCGGGGGCTGGACGCGGACCGTCGAGGTGGAAGGCGTCGACGGCGCACCGGTGACGTTCGCGCTCCGGCGCGACGGCGGCGACGTCGTCGTCACCTCGCGGCTCGACGAGGGCTGGTCGGTGCAGGTCCTGGGCGGCGCCCACGTCGCGGCCGCCGGTGGCACCGCACGGGTGACGGCATGAGCGCCGCAGTCAGCGTCGCGCGGCCGGGCCCTGCGTGGCTGCCGGAGGTCGCGGAGGCGGCCGGCGCGCGCCTCGTGCCGGTCGGCGCCGAGACCGACGCGCTCCTGTGGTTCGGCGGCGACCTGGGCGAGCTGCGCACGGCGCTCGCCGCCGCGCCCGGCACGCGCTGGGTGCAGCTCCCCTCGGCCGGCGTCGACTCGTACGCCGACGCCGGCCTGCTCGCCTCCCCCGGCATCACCTGGACGTCCGCGAAGGGCGCGTTCGCGCGTCCCGTCGCCGAGCACGCGCTCGCCCTGACCCTGGCGACGCTGCGCCGCCTGCCGCAGCGCGCCCGGGCGCGGTCGTGGGGCAGCCAGGCGGGGACGTCCCTGTTCGGCGCGGACGTGCTCGTCCTCGGCGCCGGGGGCATCGCCCGCACGTACCTCGACCTGCTCGTCCCGTTCGGCACCCGCAACGTCGTGGTCCGGCGCCGGGCCGAGCCCGTCCCCCGGGCGGAGCGGACGGTCACCGCGGACCACCTGCACGCCGAGCTCGCCCGGGCCGACGTCGTCGTGGTCGCCGCCGCGCTGACCACGCAGACCCGCGCCCTGATCGGTGCGGCCGAGCTGGCCGCCATGAAGCCGGGAGCGGTGCTCGTCAACATCGCCCGCGGCGGGCTCGTCGACACCGGCGCGCTGGTCGCGGCGCTCGCGTCGGGCCGCCTGAGCGGCGCAGGCCTCGACGTCACCGACCCCGAGCCGCTCCCCGACGGGCACCCCCTGTGGGACCTCCCGACGGCGCTGGTGACCCCGCACACCGCGGACACGCAGGAGATGGTCGAGCCGCTGCTGCGTGCCCGCGTCGAGGAGAACCTCCGCCGCTTCGTCGCGGGCGACGACCTGGACGGCGTCGTCGACCCGGTCGCCGGGTACTGACGTGCCAGGCGGGAGCGGCGCGGTCACGCGGGGCGTGGTCGTCATGGGCGTCGCGGGGTGCGGCAAGTCCACCGTCGGGACCCTGCTCGCCGCCCGCCTGGGCGGCACGTTCGTGGACGCGGACGACCTCCACCCGCCGGCGAACGTCGCGAAGATGACGGCGGGGACGCCCCTGACGGACGACGACCGCGCCCCCTGGCTCGCCCGCGTCGCGGACGTCCTGCGCGCGGGCGCCGACGCGGGCACGCGCACGGTGGTCGCGTGCTCGGCCCTGCGGCGCCCGTACCGGGACGCGCTGCGGCACGAGGCGGGCGGGGACCTCGCGTTCGTCCACCTGCACGGCGACCGCGACCTGCTCGCGGCGCGGATCGCCGCGCGCGCCGACCACTTCATGCCGCCGGAGCTGCTCGACTCCCAGCTCGCCACGCTCGAGCCGCTGGGGGCGGACGAGACCGGTCTCGTGCTCGACGTCGCCCGGCGCCCCGCCCACCTCGTCGGCGTCGTCGCGGACTGGATGAGTGCGGAGGGACCGCGGAAGCTCAGGCCCACACCTTCTCGATGAGGAGGGCGAGGCCCAGGACGACCATCACCACCCCCGCGACCTTGGTGACGACAGCGCCCGCGCGCGGGCGTGCGCTCAGCACGCGGCGCGCCAGCACGGCGACGACGGAGTAGACGACGGCGACGTCCAGCACGTGCAGCCCGCCCAGCACGAGCAGCTGCACCGACGAGGGCCAACCGGTGGCCGAGGTGAACTGCGGCAGCAGCGCGAGCAGCAGCAGCAGGCCCTTCGGGTTGATGGCGCTCACGCCGGCCCCGCGCAGGAACTGTGCCAGCGGGCGGTCGCCGAGGGGACGCTCGCTCACCCCCACCCGCCCCACGGTGCTGCGCAGCGTGCGCGCGCCGAGGTAGACCAGGTAGGCCGCGCCCGTGACGGTGAGCACGGTCAGCACCGCGGGGTACCGCGTCACCACCGTCCCGACGCCGAGGGCGACGACGCCGACGACCAGGACGTAGCCGCACACCATCCCCAGCACGGACGGCACCACCGACCGCGCGCGCAGCCCCGCCGCGATCGCGTACGCCCAGTCCGCTCCCGGGGTGAGCGCGAGCAGCGCCGCCACCACCCAGAACTGCAGCACCGCCGACAGGTCCATCAGCCACCCCCTTCGTCTGTCGGAGAGGCTAGGCAGCGCGGCGCGAAATGTGCTTCGAACTTTCGCCGCAATCGCGGGCCGCCGTGGAAGACTTTCCGGCATGGACCAGATCGACCGGGAGATCCTTTCACTGCTGCAGGACGACGGACGCATGAGCACCACCGACCTCGCCGCCCGGGTCGGGCTGAGCCTGTCGACGTGCCACCGCCGCTTGCGAGCCCTGGAGAGCTCCGGGGCGATCGCGCACTACCGCGCCGTGGTCGCGCCGGACGCCGTCGGGCTCACGTTCGAGGCGCTGGTGTTCGTCACCATGCGACGCACCGACGTCGAGGCTGTCGCCGGGTTCGAGGCGGCCGTCGCCGCCGTGCCGAACATCGTCGACGCGCAGCGCCTGTTCGGCGAGCCCGACTACCTGCTGCGCGTGCTCACCCGCGACCTCGCGGCCTACCAGGAGCTCTTCGACACCGCGCTCGGGTCGCTGCCCGGCGTACAGCGCCTGACGTCGACCCTGGTCATGAAGCGCCTGGGCCCGGACCGGGCCGTGCCCATCCCCTGACGGCCCCGGTCAGCACCACCGACGCCGTCGGCCGCGTGCCGACCGTCGCGAGCTGGACGAGCCAGGCCACCCCCAGCAGGATCAGGGCGGACTCGACTCCTGACCGGCCGACGCCGGACCCGAGGCCGATCGCCACGACCAGCACGGACGCCCACACGATCACGGTGGCGTAGGCGAACGGGCGCGGCATCGCGCGCTCCCCCCGGCGGAGCGCCAGCAGCTCGCGCAGCAGCAGCGGGACGGCGAGCACGGCCGTGAGCGGGAGCGCGAGCACGAAGATGCCGGTGACCAGCCACGGGCTCTCGCCGATGCCCAGCACGATCGCGACCGGCGTGGCGGCCAGCGCCCACCACTGCCCTTCCTGGGCGATCTTCTCGATCCGCATCACGGCTCGCTCCTTTGCGACGGCGCTGTGACCTGGCGCTCACGATAGCGGCCGTCCACCCCGACGGGCAGGTGCGAACGACGCGACACGCGGGCTCCGGGGGGCGACGCGACGGCACCCCGGTCGTGTTCGGCGCGCGCGTGGCGAGGAGTGTCGACGTCGACTGACAGCGGTGCCAGGATCGCCCGATGACCACCACCGTCGGTGCCTCGTCCATGCCCTGGTTGTCCGAGCTCTACGCGCTCGCGCAGGACACGCTCGCCCGCAACGTCGTCCACGACGACGCCGGCCCGTTCATCCGTGCGGGGGGCGGCTACCCCGAGCCGTGGACCCGCGACGCCGCACTCAACTGCTGGGGCGCGGCGAGCCTGCTGCGCCCGCAGGACGCGCGCGCCACCCTGCTGCGGGTGTGCGAGCGGACCGCGGACGGACGCCTGGTGATCGCGCAGGACGACCAGTGGTGGGACCAGGTCGTCTGGGTGCTCGCCGCCGCCGACCACGCGTGGGCCGCGGACGACCCGGAGTTCCTCGAGGTCGTCTGGGAGGTCGGCTCGGCGTCGCTCGACATCCTGCACCGCGAGCGGTTCCGTCCCCGCTGGGGGCTGTACGCAGGGCCAGGCCTCATGCAGGACGGGATCTCCGGCCTGCCCGTAGGGCCCGCCACGGCGGACGAGCCCAGCTCCTTCGTGCTCGACTACCCGGACGCGCACGAGATCATGACGCTCTCGACCAACGTCGTGTACGTGCTGGCCCTGCGCCGCCTCGTCGCGGTCGCCGGCCGGCTCGGCCACGACGGGTCGGGGCTCGACGCTCGCGCCGACGCCCTGGCAGCCGCGATCGAGGAGCACCTACGCGACGGGGACACCTACGGCTACTTCCTGCACGGCTCCGGTCCGCGGGCGGGCACGCTCGACCACCACCGCGAGGCCGCGGGCCTCGCGCTCGTCGTCGTCGGCGGTCTGGTACCCCCGGAGCGTGTCCCGGCGGTGCTCGCGTCCGTCGGTCGTGGGCCCGCGGGCGTGGTCAACGTCGCCGGCCACTTCGAGCGGTACGACGACGCGCGCCCCGGCCGCCACAACGCGATGTGCTGGCCGATGGTCATGGGCCTGGCGGGCCTGGCGTCGGCGACGGCGGGTGACCGCGCGGGCGTCGTGCAATGCCTCGAGGACTTCCGCGCGGCGGTGCGGGCGAGCGGTGGGCGCTTCGACGAGCTGTACGACCCGTCGACCGGCGCCCCGCACGGCGGCTGGCAGTGCGGCCGCGTCTGGCCGAGCGAGCCCGACCAGACCTGGTCCGCGACGTCGCTGCTGCGCCTCGTGCACCAGGGCGTGGTCGGGCTGGAGCCGTCCGCGGAGGGGCTGCGCCTCGCTCCGCTCCCCCTCACGGCGGGCGAGACCGTCGAGCTGCGGGGGCTGCCGTACGGGGCGGCCACCCTCGACATCACGCTGCGCGGAGGCGAGCCGGGCGACGGGCACCCCGTGGTGCTCGTCGACGGGACCGACGTCTCCGGGCACGGCGTGCACGTCCCGGCCGGCGCCGTGGGCACGCACCGCGTCGACGTGCTCGTGGGCGAGCGCCGATGACGTCCGCGAGCGGGGGGACCACGGCGAGACTCTGAACTGCTCAGACGTCCTCGAGCCGGACGTCCGCGCCCCACGGCTGCTCCCACCGGTAGGTCCGCTGCTCCGTACCGACGCGCCAGCGGCGCGGGGTCGGGGTGCTCTGCCAGTCGAGCGGCTCGACGCCCTGGTCCACGCCGCCGTCGGCGACGAGCGCCGCCGCCCTGGCGAGGTCGGCCGCGACCTGGGTGTCCAGGGTCGTCGGGTCGACCGACACGAACGTCGCCGTCCCGGCCGCCGCGACAAGCTCGAGGAACTGCCGGTTCTGCGTCCACGGGGTCTGCGGTGTCGACGGGACGCAGTCGGCGTCGACGGCGAAGAACCGGCCGTGCTGAGCGAGGCGGAAGGCGAGCGAGTTCACCCCCATGCGGCGGGTGCGCTCCCACTGACGACCTGACGTGTCGTCGCCCACCCGGTGGACGTGCTCGAGCCCGGCTGCCAGGTGGCCGACCGTGTTGCACCCGATGACGGTCGCTCCGCCCGCGGCGTCGCGGACGGTCCTGTAGAGGTCGACGAGGATCTCGGCAGTCGTCCGGCTCGTGTCGGCGAACCGCCATCGGGTCGCGCCGACCTCGACGTCGGAGCGCGCGTGGAACCGCCCGAACACATCGAAGGTGGAGAAGTCGTGCTTGACGAGCTCGTACCCCCACTCGCCGAACCGCCGGACGCTCTGCGCCACGAGGGCCAGCGTCTCGGGCCGGCTCGGGTCGAGGGGCCATTCGTCTCCGAGCCGCTCGGTGCGGCTGCCCGCCACCGGCTCGCGCGAAAGCAGGGGGCGGAACCAGAGGCCAGGGCGGCAGCCTGCGTCTCGGATGGAGTCGGCCACGGACGCCATATCGGAGAAGGTGCGCCAGCCGTGGTCCCAAGGGCCCCCGGGAGCGGTGCCGCCCTCGCTCCACCCGGCGTCGATCACGCAGAACGGTGACCCGTCGGGGGCGGCCATCGCGCTGCGGACGACGTCGGCGTCCCGGAGGATCGCGGACGCGTCGAACCCGACGCCGTAGGCGTAGTACCAGTTGTTGCTGCCGAAGACGGGAACGGACGGCAGGAGCGGGTCGGAGCAGAGCGCCGCGCACAGCCCCTGCAGCGCGACGAACGGCGAGCCGTCCGCCCCGTCCTGCCCCGCATCCTCACTTTCCACCGCGACAACGGTCGCCAGGTCCAGCCGACGGCCGGCGAGCCGCACCGGCTCGCTGCCCGATCGGACGTCGAGCCACAGGGTCGTCCCTGTCAGGTCGACGGTCCAGCTGCAGAACGCGGCAGGCCGGACCCGGACACCGGCACCGCGCACGCCGCCGTCCGGCGTGGTGGCGAGCCAGTACCACGGGAGCACGCGCTCGGGCCGCGGCGGCTCCCACCGAAGGTCACCGTAGGCTCGCTCCCAGGCGTCGCCGAGCACGAGCGAGCCCTCCGGCAGCGGCCGGTCCCAGCGCAGCGCGACACGACTCAGGGCAGCCGCCCCTTCCACGCTGACGTCGAGACCGGCTGGCCCATGGACCGCGCGCACCAGCGCACCACCGCACTCCCAACCGTCGCCGCTGGGGAGTCCACGGCGCGGATCCGGCTCGTCCCCGGGCCATGCGAAGACCGCGTCCGGCGGAGGTGTCAGCTCCACGACGCACCAAGGCGTCGCACGGTCAGGGTCGACAGCACGGCGTCTCCCCCGTCGGCGCGCAGCCGCAGCTCGGCGGTCCGCTCCGGGTCCTCCAGCGCCCTGTTCACGGCGAGGTAGTGCCGTCCACCAGCCGCGAAGACGGCGACCTGGTCTCGGTCGACGAGGACGCGCACGACCGCGGCGTCCGCAGCCTGCCCTGCGGCGGGGAGCGAGTGCCCGTCGAGGGCGTGCTCCTCCAGGTCGTAGGCCGTGATCGTCTCGGCGCACCCGCCCGGGACGACGGCCTCCAGGATCAGCCGGCGTGCGCTCGAGCGCGCGCGGTCGACCGCGACCTCGACGTCCAGCCCGTCGGTGTCGCGCGCGGACGGGTCCGCGCCGATGCGCAGCCCGGCCGCCGTCACGGCGACGTCCTGCTCGGTCCGCACCTCGCGGTGCAGGAGGGCGATCTCGGCGACCGGTTCGCTGTGCACGTGCACACCGTCGGCGGAGCTGAGCAGGCGTTGCTCGACGGGGAAGGACAGGTTCCCCGTCCAGGTCGGTCCACGGTTGCGACCCTGCCAGGCCACTGAGACGACACGCCCGTCCGGAACGTTCGAGAAGGTCTGGGCAGCGTAGTAGTCGGAGCCTGCACCGCCGGGGTGGCGTGTGACGTGCTGCGGCCGGTCCCCCGCGGGGACGAACTCCAGGCCGTCGAAGTCGCCGACGAGGTAACCACCGCTCGCGGAGACCAGCACGTGGCGCAGCTCGCCGGGATCGCCGTCCAGCGCCATGACGGAGACGTCGGGGCACTCGAACATCCAGTCGGCGGCGAACCGGCTCAGGAACGTCCACTCCCGCAGGTCGGGCGAGCCGAAGAAGTTCACGCCGTTGCCGTCGTCGTCGGACCAGACGACCATGACCCACCTCCCGGAAGGTTCGTGCCGGAACACCTTGGGGTCGCGGCTCTCACGCCCGGGCGGTGTGGCGAGCACCCTCCCGTCGTCGAGCGGCTCGAACGTGTCACCGCCGTCCAGGCTGACCATGGCACGCACGCCCTGCGTGCCGGTGAAGACGACGATCGGGTCGTGCTGCGCCGTCGCGAGGCCGGAGGTGTTCGTCACGTCGACGACGCCGCCGCCCGAGAACAACGCCCCCGGGTGCACGTCCGGGTGCAGCGCGATCGGCCGCTGCGTCCAGTGCACGAGGTCGGGGCTGGTGGCATGTCCCCAGTGCATCGTGTCCCACTCCAGAGAGCGCGGGTTGTGCTGGAAGTACAGGTGGTACGTGCCCCGGTAGTACACCAGGCCGTTGGGATCGTTCATCCAGCCCGCCTGGGGGCTGAAGTGGAAGCGGCCGCGGCGCGGCTCACGGTGGTCCGTCGCCGGGTAGGGAAACAGCTCCGTCGTGGCGGTCATCGGGGTGGGCGGTCCTCTCGGGAAGGCAGTGCGGGCGAGGTGTTGCGGGCACCGGGCGACCGGTTCCACACGGTCACGGTGGAGAGGGCCGTCACACGGCCCCCGTCCCTTGCAGCGCCAGCTCGTCCGCGCGGTGGCACGCCACCGCGTGCCCCGACGCGAGCACGCGCAGCTCAGGCACCTGCACGGCGCAGTCCGGCACGGCATAGCGGCACCGCGGATGGAAGACGCACCCGCTCGGCAGGGCCGCCGCGTTCGCGGGCTCGCCCGACAGCACGATCCGCTCTCGCGACTGGCGCGGCTCGGGCACGGGCATCGCCGACAGCAGCGCCTCGGTGTACGGGTGCGCGGGGCGGCCGAAGAGCGCATCGGTGTCCGCGAGCTCGACGATCCGCCCGGCGTACATCACGGCCACGCGGTGCGCCAGGAACTGGACGACAGCGAGGTCGTGCGCGATGAACAGGTACGACAGTCCGAGATCACCCTGCAGGTCCTTGAGCAGGTTGAGGATCTGCGCCTGCACGGAGACGTCGAGGGCGGACACCGCCTCGTCCGCGACGACGAAACGCGGGTCGCAGACCAGCGAGCGCGCGATGCCGATGCGCTGGCGCTGTCCGCCGCTGAACGCGTGCGGGTAGCGGTGGAGATGGCGTGCCGACAGGCCCACCCGCTCCAGGACGTCCACCACGCGGTCCCGACGTTCGTCGGGTGCCCCGACCCTGTTCTGCACCAGAGGCTCGCGAACCGCCCCGAGCACAGTCATCCGGGGGTCGAGGGACGAGTACGGGTCCTGGAAGATCATGTGGAAGTCCCGACGTCGCTCCCGCAGCGCCCGGCCCCTCATGCGGGCGAGGTCCACGTCGCCGTCGTCGGTGCGCAGCAGGATCTCCCCCGACGACGGGTCGATCGCCCGGACGACGGCGCGGCCCAGCGTCGTCTTGCCGGAGCCCGACTCCCCCACCAGGGCGAGCGTCTCGCCCCGGCCGAGGTCGAAGCTCACGTCGTCGACGGCGCGCAGGCTGCCTCGCGTGCGGCGCAGCAGGCCGGACGTGACGGGGAACTCCTTGCGGAGCGACCGGACGGCCAGGACCCGGTCGTCGGGCGTGGCGGCTGGCGCCGTGACCGGGGCTGCGAACGGGGCTGTCGTCGGCTCAGACATCGGACCAGGCATGATCGGGCTCCTCCGCGTCGCTGACCTGGAAACACCTCACGTGATGACCCGGCTCGACCTCGTCCAGGCCGGGGACGACCGTGTCGCAGCGGCCCTCGATGGCGACCGCGCACCGGGACGCGAACCCACAGCGACGACCGAGGCCGACGGGAGTGGGCACCGAGCCCTCGATCGTCTCGAGCCGCTCGACCCGTCGGTCGGTGCGCGGCACCGCGGCGAGCAGCTTGCGCGTGTACGGGTGCCGCGGGTCGTCGAACACCTGCTCGGTCGTGCCGCTCTCGACCACCCGGCCGAGGTACATGACGTAGAGCCGGTCCGCGTGCTCCGCGATGACCCCCATGTTGTGGGAGATGAGGATCATCGCGGTGCCCCGCTCGTCCTGCAGCGAGTCGAGCAGCTCGAGGATCTGCGCCTGGATCGTGACGTCCAGCGCCGTGGTGGGCTCGTCCGCGACGATGAGGGACGGCGAGCATGCGAGCGCCATGGCGATCATGGCGCGCTGGCGCATCCCGCCCGACATCTGGTGCGGGTACTCCCCGAACCGCTGGCGCGGGTTGGAGATGCCGACCCGGGTCAGGAGGTCGACGACCCGTTCCTTCGCCTCGGCCTTCGACACGTCCTCGTGCACGCGGATCGCCTCGACGATCTGGCGGCCGATGGTGTGCACGGGCGAGAAGCTCGTCATCGGCTCCTGGAACACCATGGACACCTCGGCGCCGCGGGTGCGGCGCAGCACCGGAGAGTCCGGCTCGACGGCGAGGAGGTCGACGGTCTCGCCGTCCGGGGGGCTCAGCAGCACGCGCCCGCCCACGATCTCGCCCGGCGACCGGACGAGCCGCATCAGCGACTGCGCCATGATGCTCTTGCCGCACCCGGACTCGCCGATGACGCCGATCGTCTCGCCGGCGTGCACCTCGAGGGAGACGCCGTCGACGGCCTTGACGACGCCCTCCTCGGTGAAGAAGTACGTCCGCAGGTCGTCCACCCGCATCCGCGGGTCGTCCGGCCGTTCGGTGGTGGTGGTCCCGGCCGCACCGGGACGCGGGTCAGTTCTGGTAGGGGTCAGCCGCATCTCTCAGCCCGTCTCCGACGAAGTTGAACAGGATCACCGCGATCACGAGCACGACCGCCGGTGCGAGGAGCCACGGGTAGTTCGACACGACCGTGACGTCCTGGGCCCCTTGCAGCAGGGACCCCCAGGACACGTCCGGTGCCGAGATCCCGAGGCCGAGGAAGCTGAGCGTGGTCTCGCCGAGGATCATCCCGGGGATCGCGATGGTGATGTGCACGATGAGGTAGCTGGTGAGTGCCGGCAGCATGTGCCGGCCGATGATGCCGGGGGTCCGCATCGCCGACACCCGCGCCGCGGTGACGTAGTCCTCCTCGCGGAGCGCGATGATCCGCCCCCGCACGACCCGCGCGAGCCCGGTCCAGCCGACCAGGGACAGGATGAGCGTGATCGCGAGGTAGGTCTGGACGCCGGACCAGGTCTGCGGCACCGCCGCCGACAGCGCCATCCACAGCGGGATGAGGGGGATGCTGATGATCAGGTCGATGAAACGTTGAGCCACCGCGTCGACGCGACCACCGAGGTAGCCGGACAGCCCACCGATGAGCAGGCCCAGCACGAAGCTCACGATCACGCCGCCGAAGCCGACGAGCAGGGAGATCCGTGAGCCCACCATGATCCGGGAGAACGAGTCGCGGCCGAGGTGGTCCGCCCCGGTGAGGAACACCGGCTGGTCGTCGGTGGTGCCGAACAGGTGGATGTCCGTGGAGATCAGGCCGAGCACCTCGTACTCGTCGCCGCGCACGAACAGACCGAGCGGGTGGCGCTCGGACGTGTCGACGACAGTCCGGTAGGTGAACGTGTCCTGGTCGATCTCCGTGCTCGACGAGTACACGAACGGCAGGTGCCAGCCGCCGTCCTCGTCGACGACATGGATCTGGCTGGGCGCCGCGTACTTCTGGTCCTCGAAGCCGTGGAGCTTGTCGTAGGGCGCGACGAACTCCGCGAAGATCGCGCAGAGGTACATCGCGACAAGCAGGTAGAGGCTGAGGTGCGCGAGCCGGTGGTGACGGAATCGGCGCAGGACCAGGGTCCGCTGCGACGCCTCGTAGAGGTCCGCTCGCGCGTCGGCGCGGGCGCTGCGGGCGGTGCGGTGCCGCCGCAGGAGGGCCGCGCCGCGCCGTGCGGTGTACCCGTCGCCCCCGTCGGGCGGCGCGGACGCCGCCCGACGGCGTCCATCTGCCCGGACGTCGTCGTCGCGGGCGGTCTCGAGGTCAGTCATGCGGCCTGGCTCCTCTCGTATCGGATGCGTGGGTCGGCGACGGCCAGCGCCACGTCGGAGATGACCGTGCCGATGATCGTGAGCGCACTCAGGAGCAGCACGATCGCTCCGGTGAGGTACATGTCCTGCGACTGGATGGACTCGAGCAGGACCGGGCCGGTGGTCGGCAGGTTGAGCACCTTCGAGACCACGATCTCGCCGCCGACGGTGGCGGGAAGCATCCAGCCGATGGTGCTGAGCAGCGGGTTCATCGCGAGCCGCAGCGGATAGCGGCGCAGCACCTGTCCTTCGGTGAGGCCCTTGGCCCGGGCGGTGGAGACGTACTGCTTGCCGAGCTCGTCGAGCAGCGATGCGCGCAGCACGCGGACGATGCCGCCGATTCCCGCGATGGTGAGCACCAGGAGCGGCAGCCAGACGTTGCGCAGCAGGTCCAGCAGCCTGTCGACCGACCAGGGTGCCTCGCGGTACGCCGGTGAGAACAGTCCTGTGATGAGGAACCCGGTCTGGTCGTAGACCAGCAGCATCAGCACCAGCGCGATGAGGAAGCCCGGCACGGCGAGCCCGACGAAGCTCAGGAACGTCACGACATAGTCGCCCACCGAGTACTTGCGCACGGCCGAGTAGATGCCGACGGGGACGGCGATCGCCCAGGTCAGCGCAATGGACACCAGCGAGATGAGCATCGTCCGCGGCACCCGCTCGGCGAGGATCTCCGAGACCGGCTGGTTGTAGGCGAAGGACATCCCGAAGTCCCAGTGGAACAGGATGTTCTTCATCCACACGAGGTACTGGACGAGCATCGGCTGGTCGAGGCCGTACTGGGCGCGCAGCGCGGCGAGCTGGTCGGCGTTGACGGAGCCACCCTCGCTCGCGAGGTTGCGCGCGTACGTGTCGACGTAGTCACCAGGCGGGAGCTGGATGATCACGAACGACAGGAACGAGATCAGCACCAGCATCGGGAGCATGAGCAGCAGGCGCCGCCCGACGTACCTCAGCACGGGACGCACCTCCTGGCGGGTGCCGGGGCGGCCGTCGGCCGGAGCGGCGGGGAGACGGTGGACGTCATCGTTCGAACCAGATCCCTTCCAGGTTGAGGATGGTGTCGAGCTCGAAGGGGGCACCGGCGGCGGGCAGGTTGACGATCCCGTTCTTCGCCACGTTCGGCTTGACCCGCCGCCCTGTCGTCGGGATGAAGGCGTAGTGACCGGTGAGCCACCCCATGAGGCGCTCGTAGGCTTCCTTGCCCTCGGGGGACGCCGGCGGGTGCTCGGTGCGCCGGCTCGCGATGTCGTAGAACTCCTGGATGTACGGCGGCGGCTTGCGGCCCTGGTCCCCCTTCGACTGCACGTACGCCCAGGTCTCGGGCGACCAGGCGCCCTTCTCGTTGGGCATGTAGTCGTTGGAGATTCCCGTGGACCACCCAGCGCCGTCGTTCCAGTGGATGGAGGCCATCACCGCGTTGTCCGACACGAGCTGGCCGAAGAGGCCGTCGTCGACCCCCTTGATGGTGACGCGCAGGCCCACGTCCTCGAGCTGGGAGCGCACCAGCTCCGCGACGGGCGCGAAGTCCAGTGCGATGGTGGGGAACGTGATCGCGAAGGTGAACGACGAGCCGTCAGGCCCGAGACGGAACCCCTTGCGGTCCAGCTTGTCCATGCCGAGCTGATCGAGGATCTCCCGCGCCTTGTCGGGGTCGTGCTCGGCGCTGTTGAGCATAGGCTCTCCGTGCAGGCCGAAGTACACGGACTCGTTGATCGCGGCCGGGTCGATCGCGAGCGACAGCGCCCGCCCGAACCGCGCCCTCGGGTCGGCCACGAGCTGCTGCCACGGGTCGTCGGGCGTGTCGTGGCGGAAGTCGTGGTTCAGGAAGAGCAGGGGCGGGAAGTTGAACGAGTGCGTGAGGAACACGCGGGTGTCGGCATGCTCGCTGCTCTGCGTGTACACGGCCATGTTGTTGAGGGTCACGTTGTCCCCCGCGGCGACGGTCACCTGCCCGTCCATGACGGCCCGCAGCAGGGCGTCGTCGTCGACCACGATGTAGTTGACGACCGAGTCCGCATAGGGAAGCTGCTGGCCGCTCGAGTCGACGTGCCAGAAGTACGGGTTGCGCTCGAAGACGCGACTCGTCTCCTTGACCTCGGTGAGCACCCACGCGTTGAGGACCGGCAGGCCGAGCGCGTCGGCCTCGCCGGCGGACCACGACGGCAGGTTCTTCATCGTCATGAGCTCCCCCCACGACGACGCGCCCGCGGCGTCGAGCTCCTCCTGGAGCTCTTCGGGATCCGCGTAGTCACCGTGGAAACGCTTGAGGTGGTGCGACGCGACGAAGAGCATGCTCACCGTCGGGATCCAGCTGTGCAGGGCGGCGACGAACTGGCCGTAGGGCGCCTCGAACGCGAGCTCGAACCGCAGGTCGTCGAGAACGCGCAGCTCGGCGGGAGCCAGCCGCGTGTCCCGCTGGGTGTACAGGTCGGTCGGGAACGGGGTGTTCGAGTCCGGGTGACGGTAGAGGTCCTCGAACAGGAACCGCACGTCCTCGGTCGTGACCGGAGTGCCGTCCGACCAGCGCAGGCCCTTGCGGAGCGTGAAGGCGAACGTCCGCATGTCGTCGGAGACGTCGAACCGGCTCACCACGTTGGGCATCGCCTGGTCGGTCGTCTGGCTCGGCGAGCGCAGGATCGTGCTGCCCGTGGCGAGGTTGAGGTTGCCGGTCGGGGACGTCGGGGTGTTGCGGATCGTGCCGCCGTAGCGGCCGTCGCGCCACTCCCCGTACCGGGGCTGCAGCAGGGTGCCGCTGCCGACGACGAAGCACTCCTCGGGGAGCCGTTCGTCGATCGGCGGCAGCTCGCCCGCCTCGACCCGGGCCCGCAGGAAGGGCGGCTCGACGAACCCTCGGGGCGTCTTGTCGTCGGGATCGTACGTCGGGAGGTCCTGAGGGATCTCCGACGAGAGGCTGCAGCCCGCGAGCGGCAGCATGATCGCGGCGAGCGAGCCGAGGGTGAACTGCCGCCTGGTGATCTGCGGCGTGCGATGCATGTCCTTCCCACCTCCATCGGTGCGAACGAGTGGTTCCGGGGCGGCGGCAGTGCCGCACCGGTCATGCGGGTGGTGCGGTCAGGGCCAGATCGGGTCGAGCTCGGCGACCTGGGCGGACGCGACGACGACGGCCGCGTCCCTGGCGGTGGCGCGCAGCGTCGGCTGCCCGGCGAACCCGTAAACGGTCAGCGACGCCTCGCCGTCGTTCGCGAACACCTCGACGGACGCGACGTCCAGGAGCACGTCGAGCCGGCGCAGCGGCGTGAGCGTGGGCTGCTCGGCGCCGTCGACGACGATGCGGTCGCGCTCCACGACGAGCCGCCGTCCGGCCAGGTCGAGGTCGAGCCGGCCGCCGGCCGGCACGTCGACGTCGGCCCGCAGGCGCAGCGCGCCCGTGCCGAACGACGCCGACCAGGTCTCCCCCGGCGCCAACGTGCGCGGCCCGCCGTCGAGCCCGTGCTCGTGGTGCCGGCGCCCGTGGTGGCGGCGTTCGAGGGCGGCGAGCTCCGGCACGGGCGTGCGGTGCAGGCGCAGGCCGTGGTCTGTGCGGCGCAGGGTGAGGTCGCAGGGCACGCTCACCTGCTGGTTGAACGGCATGCGCGGGAACACGCTGCCGCGCATCCACGCGGCCTGGACCCTGCGCGGGACGCCGTCGCTCGTGGCGTCCCAGCTCTGCGTCGCGTAGAAGCTGGGGCTGCCGTCGACGACGAGCTCGTCGGTCTCGGGCGCGAAGGACGTCCCGTCGAACGACCCGACCGAGTAGTGGCCGTCGCCGCGGACGAGCACCCACCGGGTCTCGTCGGTGCCCTCGACGGGGAGCTCGAAGAAGTCCGGGCACTCGAAGCCCTCGCCCAGGTCCCCCACGGGCTCCCACCGCAGCAGGTCGTGGGAGACGAGCAGCTCGTAGCGCTGCTCGGCGTACAGGACCATGCACCATCGGTCGCGACGGCTGTCCCGGAACACCATGGGGTCGCGCTCGCCGCGCAGCATGATCGGGTTGCCGGCCCACGCCGTCCAGGTGCGCCCGCGGTCGAGGCTGTACGAGACGCCCTGGGTGAGGTTGTCGGCCCCGGACCAGAAGGCGACCATCGGCGCCGGGCTGTCGGGGGTCCCGAGCCCGGAGGTGTTGTCGACGTCGACCACGCACGTGCCGGACTGCACTCCCGCGCCGAGGTCCTCCTCGAAGAACGCCGGGGGCAGCTCCGTCCAGTGCACGAGGTCCGGGCTCACGGCGTGGATCCAGCACTTGTTCCAGCGCTGCGCGAACAGGTGGTACTCGCCGTCCATGACGACGAGGCCGTTGAGGTCGTTGAGCCAGCCCTCCTGGCGCTCGACCGGGTCCGGGCGGTCCATCGTCCACTGCCGGGCCGTGAAGTGGTACGCGGGGCGCAGGGCCTCGCGGTAGAGCTGGGCCGGAGCCGCGCCCGCGGGGCGGTCGGTGAGCTCCACGTCGCCGACGGCGACCCACCCCTGCGCGCCCGACTCGTCGCGCAGCACGAGCCGCACCTCGCGGCCGAGCCACGGCCCGAGGTCGAACGTCGCCCGCCGCGGGTGGTGCGTGCCGCGCCCGGTGTCGGAGCGCACGACCTCGTCGCCGACGACGACGTCGAGGCAGGTGTGCCGCTCGAAGTCGGTGCCGGCGATCGAGTAGGCGAGGTAGCGCCGCGACACCAGCAGCGGACGCGACCGCACGACACCGCGGCTCCCGGCGTCCTTGCGGGCGCTGGTGACGGTGCTCCCGTCGAGCTCGAACGGGCTGTCGAGCGGGCCCCAGACGACGGCGCCCGGGGTCGCGTCGGTCTGGGTGCCGGCCGGGCTCGGGGCGGCCTGCGCGGGCGGGCGCGGGGCGGTGGTGGTCATGCGGTGCCTTCCGTGGAGGGTCTCGGGTGGCCGGCGGGCCGGGTCAGGCCTGCGCGCCGGCACGGTCGGTGGTGAGGACGTACGTCGCGCGGGCGACGCCGGGGCCGACGAGCCGGGCGTTGGCCTCGTCGCTCTCGGTGACGAACGTGGCCGCGTCCTTCGGGCTGCGCCCCAGGCCCTGGTGCCGGTCGACCAGGCGGCGTCGTCGCTCGGCGTCGTCGCAGCCGACCCACCACACCGCGTCCAGCTCGGACGCGATGTCCTGCCAGCCGCCGTCGTCGTGCAGCAGGTAGTTCCCCTCGGTGATCACGAGGTCGACGTCCGGCGCCACCGGGACCGCGCCGGCCAGGCCGGCGTCGAGCTCGCGGGCGAACGACGGCGCGTAGACGACGGGGCGGCCCGGGGTCCGCAGCCGGCGCAGCAGCGCCACGTACCCGGCGACGTCGAACGTGTCCGGCGCGCCCTTGCGGCCGCGACGGCCGAGGGCGTCGAGCACCGGGTTCGCCAGGTGGAAGCCGTCCATGGGCACGACGACGGCGCGCAGCCCGTCGTCGGCGGCCCGGCGCGCCAGGGCGTCGGCGACGGTGCTCTTGCCCGCTCCGGGCGGGCCGGCGAGGCCGAGGACCGGCGTGCGGTCGGCCCGGCGCAGGGCGCGCAGCCGCGCTCCCACGTCGTCCGGCAGGGCGACGGTCGTCCCGTCCAGCACCCTCGAGGTCATCACTCCGGCCACTCCTTCGTGTTCCTGGTCAATACGTTTTGACCAGCGCCGCGGACGAGTGAAGCACAGCCCTCTCCCGAGGGTCAATACGTATAGCGCAATTCGTATTGACCGGCCCGTACACTGCTCGCATGCGAGATCAGGCGGTAGATCGGGACAGCGGCGCGACGGCACGCACCGGACGGCCCCGCATGGTCGACGTCGCCCGCCTCGCGGGGGTCTCCCAGGCCACCGTCTCGTTCGTCCTCAACGACCGGGCGGACATCCCCGTCGCCGCGGCCACGCGGCAGCGCATCCTGGACGCCGCCGAGCAGCTCGGCTACCGCCTCAACCGTGCGGCGCAGGAGCTCAAGCTCGCCCGGTCCACCACGGTCGGCGTCGTCTCCTACGGCATCGCCTCGCACCCGTTCGCCGGGCGCACCCTCCTCGGGATCCAGAACGCGGCCCGCGCGCGGGGGTACGTCTGCATGGTCGTCGACGTCGGCGACGAGCCCGACCACGGTGCCGACGCCGACGCCGTCGCGAGCCTCCTCGACCGCGTCGTCGCAGGTCTCATCTTCGCGTCGCCCGGAACTCTCGCGGTGCAGACACCGACCCTCGACCCGGGGGTTCGCACCGCCTTCTCGAGCTGCTGGCCCGTCGACCCCGCGGGCGCGGGTGACGTGCGCGCCGTCATCCTCCCCGACGAACGTCAGGGCGGGAATGCCGCCGCCGCCGCGGTCTTTGACGCCGGCCATCGCGACGTGCTGTTCCTCGGCGGCACACCGCGCGAATGGGCGACTGTCGAGCGGGAGCGTGGACTCGACGACGCCGCCCGCGCAGCCGGGATCGATCCTGCGTCCATCCCCCGCGTCTACGGCGACTACTCCGCACGAAGCGGCTATCGCCTGGCAGCGGAAGCCTTCGACCGCCGCAGATACACCGCCGTGGTGTGCGGCAACGACCTGATGGCGCTCGGCGCGCTGCTCCTGCTGCACGAGCGCGGCCTCCGCATCCCGGACGACGTGAGCCTGGTCGGCTACGACGACCAGGAGGCCCTCGCCGCGGAGCTCCACCCGCCGCTCACGACCGTCGCGCTGCCGCACTACGAGATGGGCGCGCTCGCACTCGACGCCCTCCTCGACGACGAGCCCCTCGGTCGCCTCGCCGTGACCTGCCCGCCCGTCGAGCGCGCGTCCGTCGCGACACCTCGGGCGTGAGGTCCGGCGAGTGCCAGCGCCCTATCAGGCGGTGCGCTCGGCGAGCTCCTGCAGGAACTTCGGGACCCGGCCGGCGCCGAAGTCGTAGTACCGGGCCCAGCGTGGCCGGATGGCGATGCGCGCCATCTGGTCGTAGAGCTCGCGGCAGCTGCGTTCGAACTGCGCGTACTCCTCGCCGGACATGCCCTTGCGAGCCGCCGCCAGGTACTCCTCGACCACGCCGTCGACGATGCGGACGTCCACCTGCCCGCGCACGGACAGCGACCGCGCACCGGTCGCCCCGTCGCTGGCGTCGAGGGTGAGGGCAACGTCCGGCCGGGCGGTCAGCGCGGCGACCTTGGGGGCGGTCGCCGCCGTCGAGACGACGAGCTCCTCGCCGGTCCAGAAGAAGCCGACCGGGACCACGCGCGGCGTGCCGTCCTGTGCCACGTATGCGAGATGGGCGGCGGACGACGCGGTGAGCAGCTCCCCCGCCGCTGCGAGCTCGGCGTCGATCTCGTGCTGATCCATCGGGCGATCCTCCCATCGGGCCGCGCCGTCCGCCGCCCTCCGGTCCGGGGACGGATCCGCGCGCGCGATCTCGACATCGTCCGACATGGCTCCTCAGGCCGGCGCCGCGTCGAGCGACCCGCGGGCCACCATGCTGACGGCGCCGCCCACGCGGACGTTGTGCAGCGCGTCCGCGCGCCCCTGCGGCAGGACGGTGAGGCTGCTCGGACGGCCGGCGAAACGGCCCTGCCGCAGGAGGAACTCCGTATCGGTGGGCACGACGCCGTGCCGGGCCAGGTAGGCGCCGACGCAGCCGGCCGCGCTGCCGGTCGCGACGTCCTCCAGGACGCCGTCGTTGTTCCAGCGCCTGCCCTCGACCGCCTCGACGTCGAGCACGTACGCGAACTGCGCGCCGTACCGGCCGACCACCTCCGCGAAGTCGTCGCGGACGATGCGCGCCTCGGCCAGGCCGGCGACCACCGGCACGACCAGGTAGCGCAGCCCGGTCGAGACCACCTGCATCGGCAGGTCGGCGAGCGCCGCGACGGGCAGGTTCAGCGCGGCCGCGACCTCGGGCCTGTCGTCGTCCGGCACGGTCCCGAGGAGCTCCGGCAGGCCCTGGTCCAGCTCGGCGTGGTACCCCGTGGCGGTGGGCCGGGTGGTGACCTCGACGGTCCGCCGGGGCAGCCGGATCGTCCAGCGCCGAGGGCCGGTGGCGCCGGTCCGCTCGTGGAGCACGCAGGCGGCGCCGAGGACCGGGTGCCCGGCGAAGTCGAGCTCCTCGGCCAGGTCGAACACCCGGGCCCGGACCTCCGTGCTGCCGTCTTCGCGAGCCTCGCCGTCGGTCACGAAGATCGTCTCGAAGTGGCGCAGCTCCTGAGTGATCGTGAGCATCTGCGCGGCGGTGAGGTCGGGTGCGTCCACGAAGACGGCGAGGCTGTTGCCGGTGTAGGCGCGCTCGGCGAACACGTCGACGTGGCGGTAGTGCAGGGCCATGGGGCTCCTCCGGGACGAGGCGGACGGGTCGGGGGTCGGGTCAGACGTCGAGCCGGGTCAGGCCGGGACGATGCGGACCCGCTCGGCGAGGCGGCGCATGACGTCGGCACCGGGGTCGGCGTCGGTGACGACGCCGGCGACGTCGTCGAGCTCGACCACGCGGTAGGGCGACGCGGCGCCGACCTTCTCGGACGAGCCCAGCACGTAGGTCTCGGCGGCGCGGCCGGCGAGGACGCGCTTCATGGCCGCCTCGTCGCCGTCGCCCGTGGTCAGCCCGGCGTCGGGGTGGATGCCGGTGACCCCGAGGAAGAACAGGTCCGCCGCGATCTTCTGCGCGGCCTCGACCGTGGCGGCACCGCTCGCCACCGCGGAGTGCTTGAAGAGCCTGCCGCCGAGGATGAACACCTCGACGCCGGGGTGCTCGACCAGGGCGGCGGCGACGGTCGGGCTGTGCGTGACGACGGTGCACCGCAGGGTCGACGGCAGGGCGGACGCCACCGCGAGCGCCGTCGTCCCGCCGTCGAGGATGACGGTGCTGCCCGGGTCGATCAGCCGCACCGCGGCGGCGGCGACGCGCTGCTTGCCGGCCACCGCGACCTGCTGACGACCGCTGTAGTCCGCCATCGCCGGCGACACCGGGAGCGCTCCGCCGTAGACGCGCTGGCACAGCCCTTCCGCGGCGAGCTCGCGCAGGTCGCGCCGGATGCTGTCCTCGGACAGCCCGAGCTCGGCGGCGGCGGTCTTCGCCACGATCTTGCCGTCGCGGCGCAGGGTCTCCAGGAGGTGGTCGCGCCTCTCGGAAGCAAGCATGCTGATTCTCGTTTCTTCGTAGTCCTGCATGTTTGTGCCTAGTCTAGGGCCATGACTCGACCACTGCTCATCCTCATTGCCGGCCCCTACCGCTCCGGCACCGGCGGCGACCCTGCTGCGATGGAGGCCAACCTGCGACGTCTCGAAAAGGCCGCCTGGCCGATATTCGCGGCCGGGCACGTCCCCATGATCGGCGAGTGGGTGGCGCTGCCCGTCCTGCACTCGGCCGGCGCCACGATCGACGACGACCTGGCGGCCGACGTCCTCTACCCGACCGCGCAGCGGCTCCTGCAGCACTGCGACGCCGTGCTGCGCCTGCCCGGCGAGTCGACCGGAGCCGACCAGGACGTCGCGATCGCCACGAGCCGCGGCCTGCCGGTGTACGACGACGTCGCCGACGTGCCGCGGCTGGCGGAGCTCGGACGATGAGGGGGCGGCACGGGGTCGGGCAGCATGGGGTCGAGCAGTCCGGGGTCGCGCGGCCCGGCATCGACGTCCCCGACCACCGGGGCCGCACGGGCCTCGACCAGGCGGGCCGGGACCTGCGGCGCAACCCCGACGTCGTCGTGCGCGACGTCGAGCTCACCTCCCGCGGGTGGCACGTGCTGCGCCGCACGACGCTCGACTACCGCCGGCGCGACGGACGCTGGGACACGCTGGAGCGCGAGACCTACGACCGCGGCGACGGGGCCACCATCCTGCTGCACGACGACGCGCGGTCCACCGTGCTGCTCACGCGCCAGTTCCGCTACCCCGCCTACGTCAACGACCACCCGGACGGGATGCTCCTGGAGACGGCGGCGGGTCTTCTGGACGGCGACGACCCGGAGACCGCGATCCGGCGGGAGGTCGCCGAGGAGCTGGGCGTCACGGTCGGGCCCGTCACGCACGTCTTCACCGCTTACATGAGCCCCGGGTCCGTGACCGAGAAGGTGCACTTCTACGCGGCGTCGTACAGCCAGCGCGACCGCACCGGGCCGGGTGGGGGCGTCGCGGCCGAGGGCGAGGACATCGAGGTCGTCGAGCTCACCCTCGACGAGGCGATGGCGATGGTCGGCGACGGGCGCATCGTCGACGGCAAGACCATCATGCTGCTCCAGTGGTGGGCGCTGCGGCGCTGACGTCCCCCCTGCCGTCCACGTCCCCCGCGCGCGCCGCACCGGGCGCTCGTACGCTCGCCCCGTCGGCGACGAACGCGCGTCCGACCGGTCGACGACGTCGGCCGCGCGACGCGACGAGGAGTGGTGACCGTGGCCGACCACGCGGGCTCGATCGAGCGGACGACGACGCCGTCCGCCTGGCAGCGGTTCTGGGACCGCGGGGGCTGGTGGCGCGCGCTCGGCTTCGCCGTCCTGTACCTCGCCGTGTACCTGGGGGTGGGCTGGCTCGTCGGCCGGCTCGGACAGGGCCCGGCCGACGACGACGACCTCCTGTCCTCGCCCGGGACCGTGTTCTTCGGCCTGGCCCTGCCCATCCTCGTCATGGGGCTGCTGCTGGTCGCGTTCGTCGCGTCCACGGGGTGGCGGCGCGAGGTGTTCGGTCGTCAGCCCGTCCCGGGGCGCCGGTGGATGTGGCTCGCCGTCGTGCTCGTGCTCGTGCCGGTGGTGCTGCACGTCGCGGCCACGGACTGGGCGTCCTACGACGTCACGGTCGTGCTGACCGTGCTGTTCCTCGGGCTGTGCGTCGGGTTCGCCGAGGAGGTGCTGACCCGAGGCGTCGCCGTCGTCATGCTGCGGCGCGCGGGCTACGGGGAGCGGGCCGTGATGGTGCTGTCCTCGGTGCTGTTCGCCCTCCTGCACGCGAGCAACCTCGCCTCCGGGCAGAGCCTGGCCACCGTCGGCGTCACGGTCGTCTACACGTTCGGCTTCGGCACGATGATGTACCTGTCGATGCGTGTGACCGGCAGCATCGTGCCCGCGATCCTCCTACACGCCGCGACCGATCCGACGACGATCCTCGCGACTGGCGGGGTGGACACGCCAGGCGCGACCGCGGGCGCCGACTCGCTCAACGCGCTGGCCGGCTCCTTCAACATCGTGTTCGTCGTCGTCGCCGTCGTGGCGATCTTCCTCGTCTCCGGCCGGGCACGGGACCGCTCCCCCGAGGTGTCCTGACAGAACCTCCGTGTGCAGGGCGGACACGACGTACGGTGGACGCCGCACCACCGACGAAGGAGAACACTTGCGCACCGTCAACGCCTACGCCGCCCCGTCCGCGACCGACCCGCTCGTCCCCACGACCATCGAGCGTCGCGACGTCGGGCCGAAGGACGTCCTGATCGCCATCCGCTACGCGGGGATCTGCCACTCCGACATCCACACCGTGCGCGGCGACTGGGGGCCGATCACCTACCCCCAGGTGGTGGGGCACGAGATCGTCGGCGAGGTCGTCGAGGTCGGCCCCGCCGTCACCAAGCACGTCGTCGGCGACCGGGTCGGCGTCGGCTGCATGGTCAACTCCTGCCGCGAGTGCGAGAACTGCCGTGCCGGCATGGAGAACTACTGCCTCCAGGGCAACACCGGCACGTATGCCAGCACCGACCGGGACGGCACCATCACCCAGGGCGGCTACTCCACGCACGTCGTCGTCGACGAGGACTTCGTGCTCCGCGTCCCCGAAGCGCTCGACTACGCCGCGGCCGCGCCGCTGCTGTGCGCCGGCATCACCACCTACTCCCCCCTCGCGCACTGGAACGCCGGCCCCGGCAAGCGCGTCGCCGTCGTCGGCATGGGCGGCCTGGGCCACATGGCCGTGAAGATCGCCGCCGCGATGGGCGCCGAAGTCACCGTGCTCTCCCGCACGCTCGCGAAGAAGGACGACGGCCTCGCCTTCGGCGCCACCGACTACTACGCGACCGACGACGACGCCACGTTCGAGACCCTCGCCAACCGGTTCGACCTCATCGTCAACACCGTCAGCGCCCCGCTCGACCTCAACCTCTACCTGCGGCTGCTGCGCCTCGACGGCACCATGGTCAACGTCGGCGCCCCGCCGGAGCCCCTGCCGATCCAGGTGTTCTCGCTGTTCAACAACCGCCGGTCGTTCGCCGGCTCCAGCATCGGCTCCATCGCCGAGACGCAGGAGATGCTCGACTTCTGCGCCGAGCACGGCATCGCGCCCGAGACCGAGCTCATCAGCGCCGAACAGATCAACGACGCCTACGAGCGCGTCCTGTCCAGCGACGTGCGCTACCGGTTCGTCATCGACACCGCGACGCTGTAACGGCTGAGCTGGCCCCCGGGCAACCAGCAGCGACGACCCCGTCCCGTCTCTTCTGACGGGGCGGGGTCGTCGTTCGTCCAAGCCGCACCGTGCGGTCTAGCGGCGTCTCGCGAACCACCCTCGCCGCGCCCGGCGCTCCCCTCCGAGGTCCGGCAGCAGCTGCTCGCTCTGAGGGTCGTAGCAGACCAGGTCGTGCTGCTGGGCGAGGTTCGCGGCGAACTCGGCCGCCTCCTCGCAGCGGCTCCACACCACGGAGAAGTAGATCGCGTCACCCCAGGCGTTGCCGAGGAGCGGCCCGTCGGCCCAGGGCGAGTCGTTCTCCTCGCCCTCCGTGATGTCCGGCCAGCGGGCAAGGAGGTCGTCGACGTACGCCCTGATCCGCGGCGACGGCTCCCGCTCGCCGTCCTCCGCTTCCATCTGGTCCACGAGCTTCTCGTAGGTCCTGGACGCGGCCTTCGCCGATGCCGGCCGCGGACCTACCCACACTGCGAGGTCATATGACATGTCGCGGAGGGTATCTGCGAGCGGTGACAACGGCTTGAGCGGAGGCGGCGAACGGGAACCACTTGTCGTGAGCCGTCCCCGTTCCCTGTCTCAGAAGAGCGGCCAGGGCACGGCTGGCATGTCGCCCTCGGGCGCCGGGAAGGCGGCGGTGCGCAGCAGCCGGTCGCACCGCTCAGCCAGGGCGGCGACCTCGGCGGCGTCGAGGAGCGCAGCGAGGCGGCCACCGAGGCTGTTGTCGTCGTGCTCGTCGAGGCTCGCGCGGACCCGTCGGACGCCGTCGAGCTCGTCGGCCTGGAGCCGCTGGCCGACCCAGCCCCACAGCACGGTGCGGAGCTTCGGCTCGACGTGGAACGTGACGCCGTGGTCGACCCCGAGGCGTCGGCCGTCGCTCAGGGGCAGCACGTGGCCGCCCTTGCGGTCGGCGTTGTTCACCAGCGCGTCGAACACCGCCATGCGGCGCAGCGACGGCGAGTCCTCGTGCACGAGGCAGACCGGTTCGTCGTCGGCGCCGCTGCCCTCCAGAACCACGCGCCAGCCGTCGCGCCGTGCGGCATGGGACGGGACGACGTCGACGGGGTCCTGGTCGGGGTCCTGGTCCTGCCAGAGCTGGACCATGCCCGGGCCGAGCGGCCCGTCGCGCAGCCAGGTCCGGGGCACGACACCCCAGCCGAGGGCCTCGGAGACGAGGTAGGCCGCGACCTCGCGACCCGCCAGCGTCTCGTCCGGGAAGTCCCACAGCGGTTTCTCGCCGGCCACGGGCTTGTAGACGACGGTGGTGGTGCCGATCCGGCCGACGTACGTCGCGTTCGACGCCGTCTGGATGCGGCCCACGACCTCGAGATCGGCTGATTCGAGGTCGACCTGCTGGTCGGTCACGGCGCGACCGTCGGGCTGCTGCGCCGTGCTGTCACGCGTCGGCTTCCGGGGCGCACTCGTGGCCCTCGTCCATCGGCATGCCGCAGTCCGAGCAGGTCGGGCGGCCCGACGCGACGACGCGGCGGGCGCGTTCGGCGAACGCCCGGGCCGTGCCGACGGGGATTCGCACCACCAGCATCTCGCTGGGCTCGGACTCGGTCTCGGCGGCGACGTCGAGCGCCTCGTCGTCGCTGCCAGGAATCTCCTCCTCGACGGGGAAGGCCTCGATCACCATCTGCGCGGTCCGAGGGTCCCAGCCCAGGCGCATCGACCCGGTCCGGAACTCTTCCTCGACGGGCTGGTCCAGCGGCGCGTCGTCGAGGAGCTCGGCGGGGGCCTCGGCGGGGATGGAGAGCTTGTCGTCCGCCGTCACCAGCTCGTCGAGCATCCGGTCGATCATCTCCGCGAGCACCGCCGACTGCTCCTTCTCCATGGCGATGCTCGCGGTCCGCTTGCCCGCGCGGGCCTGGAGGTAGAACGTGCGCTCACCTGGACGGCCGACCGTCCCGATCACGACCCGGTCGGGCCAGTCGAACTCGTGCACCACAGTGGTCATGCCACCACTCTAGGAGGCGCCCGCGCCGGCCCCGCCGCCGACGGGCGCGTCACCCGCAGGTGCGGCGCCGCGCAGCCAGGACAGGTCGCCGGCGTCGGTGTTGACGGCCACGACCTCGGGCCGGTGCGGCCCGTACCGCACGATCGACACGGACCCCGGGCCCACCGCGATCCGCTGGAACAGGTCGAGGTGCATGCCCAGCGCGTCCGCGAGCACGGACTTGATGATGTCGCCGTGCGCGACCGCCGCCCATACCGCGCCCTCGCCGTGCTGCTCGCCGATGATGGCGTCGTGGCGGCGGACCGCCGCCACCGACCGCGACTGCATCGCCGCGAGCGACTCCCCGCCCGGGAACGTCACCGCCGACGGCTGCGACTGGACCAGCGACCACAACGGCTCCTTCGCCAGGTCGCTCAGCGCCCGGCCCTGCCACTGCCCGTAGTCGCACTCGTTGATGCCGCGCTCGACGAGCGTGGGCGGTGCTGTGCCTTCTGTCCGCTGCTGGTGCTCGACGACGGCACGGGCCGTCTGCCGGCACCGCTCCAGCGGGCTCGTCACCACCGCGGCGAGAGGAACCTCCGCCAACCGCGCTGCGGTGCGCGCCGCCTGCTCGCGGCCCGCGGCGTCGAGCCGCACTCCTGCTGTGCGACCTGCGAGTACACCCTGTGCGTTCGCAGTCGTGCGGCCATGGCGGACGAGCAGGACCGTAGGCATGCTCCGGAGCCTAGACCGCGCTGCATGGGCTGCCCGTTCGCGTGCCCGTCCCCGGGGTCGGTCAGACGGTCGAGGCTGCTCCGGAACAACCCGTCGGACAGAAGTTGATCGTGTAGTCCGAGGTCCCAGGATCGTTGAAATTCCGCGGTTTCTGAACGTGTCCCGAACGGCCGTGCAACCCGCGCGCCACTCAATATCGGGTTCGGCCACGTTCATGACATGTGTCCCGTCAAGCGTACCGATCGACGATCCGATGACCGAGCTTCAAGGCTCATCGCAGATGAGGGTGTAGCAGCGGTTGCGGGGCCGGTCGGCGCGTCGGTGTCCGGGTAGGGGCCGAGGCCTTCCGACGATGAAGGTTCCTACACGCCTCATCTGGAAGACCTCGACGTGTCTGACGCTACCTTCGCTTGTCCTGACCTGACCACGTTCACGCGCCTGGACGAGCTCGGCCTCGTGGTGGTGGGCCAGCGCGTGACCTCCCGATGCGCGCTGCTGGAGTGCCGTGTCGCGGCCCGCGCGGATGACGTGTACTGCCGCCGGTGCGGTGCCGAGGGGATCGCACGGGGCTCGGTGGTGCGCCGCCTTGCGCACGAGCCGTTCGGCTGGCGACCCACGACGCTGCTGGTCCGGGTGCGCCGCTACCGCTGCTCGGGCTGCTCGCATGTGTGGCGTCAGGACACCAGTGCGGCGGCCGCCCCGCGGGCGAAGCCGTCTCGGGCGGCAGTGCACTGGGCTCTGGTCGGGCTGGTCGTCGGGCACCTGACGGTCGCCCGGATCGCCGAAGCTCTCGCGGTGTCGTGGCACACCGCGAACGACGCCGTCCTGGCCGAAGGTCGGAGAGTCCTGATCGATGACCCGACCCGGTTCGACGGCGTCACTGTCGTCGGCGTCGACGAGCACGTCTGGCGTCACACCCGGCGCGGGGACAAGTACGTCACCGTGATCATCGACCTCACCCCGATCCGGGACGGCACCGGGCCCGCGGGGCTGCTCGACGTGGTCGAGGGGCGCTCTAAGCAGGCATTCAAGCAGTGGCTGGCCGCCCGCCCGAAGTCCTGGCGTGACGGTGTCGAGGTTGTCGCGATGGACGGGTTCACCGGCTTCAAGACCGCCGCGGCCGAGGAACTGCCTGACGCCGTCGCGGTGATGGACCCGTTCCACGTCGTGCGTCTGGCGGGCGACGCCCTGGACCGCTGCCGCCGCCGGGTCCAACAGGACCTGCACGGCCACCGTGGACGCGCCAAGGATCCGCTCTACCGCGCCCGACGCACCCTGCACACGGGCGCCGACCTCATGACGAACAAGCAGCAAGCCAGGATCGAGGCGCTGTTCGCGACCGACGAGCACGTCGAGGTCGAGGCGACCTGGGGCATCTACCAGAGCGTGATCACCGCCTACCGCCACCCCGACCGAGCACAGGGGCACGCGCTGATGAGCGCCGCCATCGACGCCCTGAGCCGCGGCGTTCCGGCCGCGCTCACCGAGTTGGTCACCCTCGGGCGGACGCTGAAGAAGCGCACCGCGGACGTGCTGGCGTTCTTCGACCTGCCCGGCTCGAGCAACGGTCCGACAGAAGCGATCAACGGCCGCCTCGAACACCTCCGCGGCTCGGCCCTCGGCGTCCGCAACCTCACCCACTACATCGCCCGATCGCTCCTGGAAGCCGCCGGCTTCAGACCACTGCTACGTCCTCGTCTGCGATGAGCCGCTTTGCCGCGGCCCTCCCGGAGGCGGACAACGCCCTCGGCACTACGACGGTGACGACGTCGGACGCTCGCTCGGCGGCGGCATCGTTCGCTGAGGAGACCACGTCGCTGACGACGACGCAGGCGTTCCTGCTGGTGATCTCGGCGCTGGTGGTGGGCGCGTTCTTCACCGTGCGGACCATCTGTCGCACCGGCGACATCGCGGTGCTCAAGCCCTCGGCGCCTCCACCGGTACCTGCTGCGTAACGCGCTCGGGCAGGCCGCCGAGTTGCTGATGGGTGGCGTCACCGTCGGCGCCGGGCTGTCCGCGGCGGCAGCGGCCCTGCTGTCCCACGCCGTCCCCGTCGTCGTCACCGTCGCGACAACGCTGCTGCCCGCCGCGGGTCTGGTGCTGCTCGGCCTGGTGGGCGCCGGCGTCTCCGTCACCCGCATCACCCGCATCGACCCGCACGCGGCGCTGGCTGCCCGCTGAACCGTGCTCGCTGAAACTGACCGCTGACCTCGGAAGGAACTGCTCGTGGACCTGCACCTGGAGCACATCACCCTCGTCTACCCCGACGGCGACGGCACCCTCACCGCCGCCGACGACGTCGACCTCGCCGTCCCCGCCGGGACGACCACCGCCCTGCTGGGCCCGTCCGGGGCCGACAAGTCCAGCCTCCTGGCTGTGGCCGCCGGGCTGACACGGCCAACGCGTGGCACCATCCGCATCGGCGGCGACGCCGTCTTCACCCCCGACACCTCCGTGGCACGGGCCACCCGCGTGCGGCTCGAACGCATCGGCATGGTGTTCCAGTCGTCGCAGCTGCTCGGATCACTGACGGCGCTGGAGCAGCTGGAGCTGCGCGCCCACCTGCGTGGACGCCGGCCGTCCAGCGTACGCGGGCGGGCCATGGAACCGCTCGACGCCGTCGGCGTGGCCGACCACGCGCACAAGCGCCCCGCGCAGCAGTCCCCAGCGCGAACACGGGTCAGTGGTGGTGGGAGCTCCGGCGCACCCCGTAGCGTTGGACAACGTCGAGGTCTTCGAGATCGATCAGGTTGCTTGGTCGCCCCTGATCATCGGGGACCTCGCCCCCTACACCCAGCCCGCCGTCACCCGGCGCGCGTCACTCCCCACCAGATCGGCGAAGAGCCCGTCAACGGCCTCAAACAGCTCACCAATGGTCATACCAACATTGTCAGTCTTGTTCGGGGCGACTGGCTCGTTGTTCGTCATGACGACGTCCCCTCCGGCTTCGTCTCGAACACGAGGTCAAGCGCCGCGGCAATCGGAATCAACTTCGCCGTATTCACATCACCACCGGCTTCGACCCGAGCGACGGTGGGACGCGAGACGCCGGCTCGTTCGGCGAGTTCGATCTGGGACCACCCGCAGGCCGTGCGCGCGGCACGGATCCTGCGGGCGATCTCAGCCATCTGTGCGGAATCGCTCATGCCATGGGCTTGATCGAGGAGCGGATGTGCTCGCGTTCTTCAGCAGTCAGGTGGTACAGGTCGAACAGCTGATCGTCAACAGCTTCAGTTGATCCCGCCCAGTCGATGCTCGACGTCGGCGTCAGGTCGACCTGCGGGACGAAGCGATAGGTGCCTTTCGTCCCGTGCTGGCTCACCTTCGCCTTGCTGTGGAGGAAGCGCGCAAACCGAGACTTCAGGTAGGTGACGAGATTCCGGGCAGACGTTTCATCAAGGTCCAGCCCGACCCCCATGACGATGAAGGTCTCAGAGCACACGGATCCGGGCGCAACGACGAACGCGTTCTGGTTGTCATCGTTGAGTTCCGTACCGATGTTGTTCGCATACGGCGTCAGAACCTTCCACCGGTCGATCCAGTCTGGCTTCAGCCGGATACTGCCCCGCTCCATGAACCCGATGGACTTGCTCTTGCCGTAGCAGACCACGGGGTCCGTGAGGCCATCAGCCTTCTGGTGGAAGTCCACTGACCGCACGATGTTTCCTTCGAGCCCGAACGGTTTACGTGCAGAAACCTGGTTCTCGAAAGATACAAATCCGTCCGTCGCGATGACGCGCTGCACGATCTCAATGCCTTTCGAATCCCGCAGGAACGCACCCATGCCGAAGGTATCGAGCGGGCGGACGACGTCGAACTCGACGTCTTGCGCGTCGCGGGTAAGGATCCGGGTGCCGCCCGCTTCGATTGCGTCGTAGTTTGTGTCGCGCAGGAAGTAACAGACGCCACCGCGGTTGTTCGTTTCCGGGAACACCTCCTCGGGCCGCGGGAAGTCGTGAAGCTCGCTCATGTGGGGGTCGGCGAGCATCCCGGCCCGGAAGTCTCCGAGCGACTTGCCGCCGGCATACCACCGGCTCGGGATGACGAAGCTCATGAATTCGGGGTCGAGGGACTCGGCCGCCGCGATGAACTGCGGGTAGATCGAGCGAGCGCTCTGCTGTGCGCCGCCGTCGCTCTCCTGGTAGGGCGGGTTACCTACCACTGCACCGAATTTCACGGTGGCACCTCCTTCTTCGAAGACGTCTTCGAAATCGATCGTTTCGCCTGCTTCCTGGGCGGACAGAAGGTCGTATGACGTGAACTGTGTGGCGATGTGCGCGACGTTGAGACCGAGCACCTCATAGAACCGACGGGTGAACTCGTAGGCGATCGTCGATGTCGGAATCGAGTAGATCGATTCCCTCGCAACTGCCGGGTCGACGCCGAGTTCCCCCACGAGGCGCTCGTAGAGCGCAAGCGCGAACTCGCCGGACTTGCTAGCGACGTCGAGGAATCTCTCGCCGCGCTCGATGACCGCACGAAGCCTCTGTGTGGGGATCCGCACCACCATTTCGCGGCAGAGCCACAGCGGTGTGCGGACCTCCGAATCGGAGATGCGCGTGAACTTCTCGAGCGCCCGGCTTGCCCGGTCAGGGGCCGGCAGCGACTCATCGCGCGCGAGTCGCGAGATGTTGAGGATCTTGTAGTCGAGCGCGTTGAGCTTGTAGGGGTCAAAGGCCTTGAAGAGAGCCCCGAGCACGTCGGGTTCCAGACCGAGGTTCTGCGCGATTCGTTCGTTCTGCGGATCTCGGATCACGCTGACGACGTCCTTGAGCGAGGACATGGGATTCGGCGTCAGCATCGCGAAGAAAAGGATCCGCTGGTAGTACGTCTGGAGCTTAGCGGCCAGAGACTGCAGATCCACGGCGTCGTCCGCGCCGCCGTCGGGAGGCGTGGGCTTCCCTCCGGTGTCGTCAGTGTCGGCCCCCTCGTCGTCATCGGCCTCGTCGTCGACGTCGAGGTCGGTCTCGTCGCCCTCGACCGCGGGGATGCTGAGGCCGGCACGGGAGCCGATCTCAGCTTGCATCTCGATGACAGCGCGGATCGCGTCGATGTCGAGCACGCCGAGATCGATCGGTACGTCACGGGCCTCGTCGGCGATGCTACGGCTGAGGTTGTACGCGCTGACGGCTTCCAAGATGCTGGCCGCCTCGACCTCGGACAGCCGGTTGCTGTTCATCGTGATGACGGGCGAGATGCGCAGATCCTCGCGAAGACGACCGGTCAGATCGCCGTTTCCTTCATGCTCGCTGCTTGCCAGGTTGGACATGAGTGAGCGCTGCTCTTGCATCTGGAACAGACGCAACGGGTCGAAATCGACGAGGAGGGTCTGGGGCTTGAGGTTCTCCTTGATCGACGCACCATTCGCCTCGCTGCGGAGCGTCCGGGTGTGCTGACTCTGGAGCCGGAACGTCGCCTGGTCGTATTCCTGCGGCGATGCCGTGTCCTTGAGGTAGAGCATCGTATCCCACTGCTCCACCGTGCTTCCCGTGAGCATCCGGTTGACCGTGAGCGTCAGCGTCTTGCGACCTTCGGCGTCCGCCTTCGCGATCGCAGCCTTGACGCGCTCCGGCGTCGCGAAGCGTTTCGTGTCGTCGACCCCTGAGATGTTGATGATCTCGTAGTCGCCGAGGTTCTTGAACGAGGCTGCGTTCGTCTCGATGAGCGCCTGCATCGCGTCGCACGAAGCCCGGTACGGTAGCACCATCACGAGGTGCCGGCACATCTGCCCCTGCTTGATGCGGTCATAGTCGAGGAAACCCAGCAGATTCTGGTCGTGCTGAGAGCCGTCGATGACGCGGAGCAGATCGAGGAGCTCCGCCTCGTTCTTGAACTGCTTATGCAGACCATCGCCGGCATCGCGCGTGATCGACCGCGGCTCGAGGAGCGCGGCAAGCGCGTATGACACGCCACGATCCTTGAGGGCAGCCAGCTTCGCCTGCGCTGACTCGTTCGGGTTGAAGGCGAAACGGACCATCTGTGGGAAGCCGAAGTACGGGTTGTCCCACTCGTTCTCGTCGGGGTTCTCGCGATCCCACGCCTCCTGCGCACGGATGATGTCAGCGAACTGGACAAAAGAGACGATGTCCTCACGTGTGAACTCGCTACCCATGAGGATTCGGTATGGGGATCCGGACAGATGCAGCGTGGTTTTCGCGTGAAGAACCTTGAGCTGCGCGTCGGCATCAGCGACTGTGACCTCGTCGGCCTCGGTCGCCAAGGACCGCACGGTCTCGACCGGCTGCTTCGCCGTACGGAGCACCTGGCCGTAGCTTTCGGCACGTGCACCAAAGTGGGTCTCGTCGACGATGAGCACGTCGATGTCGGTACCGAAGACCTCCGCGTGCTTCTCCTTGAGCTGCTTACCCTGAAGGTCCTGGAGCGTGAGGAACACGACGACGCTTTCGCCGGCCGACGTCGACTGCGTGATCGCGTCAGGTTCGAGCAGAAGAGCGTCGGCGTCAAGGAAACGGAAGCCGTGGAAGTTGCCCGCCGACTCGACCGTCTGCTTCCACTCGCCCTTGACGTCGGCCTTCGCTGAGACGACGAGGATGGCTTTGGCTCCGACACGTTTGGCGCACATGAGCGACGTGAACGTCTTGCCGAATCGCATCACGGCATACATGAGGAGATTCGTGCGACCTGCCTCGACGGCGGTGGCAAATGCGTCCACCGCGGCCATCTGGTTGGGTCGCAGGCTCCACTCTGGGCCCCGCTGGTAGTGGTGCGTAGTCGGGAGGTGGGCCGCGGCGTCGTAGAACACATATCGGCCGAGGTCCTCGGCAAGGTCCTGCTGAATGTTCTCGATCGCAGCCTCGAGGTCAGCGACCTCAGCACAGCCGAAGAACTCGCGGCTGTAGTACTCGGCCTCCGGTACGTCAGTGCGCTCGAGCCGGGGGCGACCGCGGTCCTCGAGGAGGAACGTGTGCACAGCATGATCGCGAAAGTAGATGTCGTCGGACACGGACGCTGAGCCCTGGAATTGCTGCTCGAGGTCAGGGTAGTGAGCGCGCCACTCCTTCAGCCGCTGGCTGACGGGGCGGTACGTGTCGCCGACCTTCAGGTAGTTGGGCACTGTGTTCGTACTGAAGGCATAGATGTGCGGTCGCACTCGACCGACGATCAGGCCTTCGATAAGGTCCAGATTTTCGATCACGACGCCGCATCGCTCTCGTTCGTCAGCTGCGCGTAGGTCTGCGTGCGCTTGGCGCGCCAGTCGCGGATCAGGCAGGAACGAACCACGTGTGCGTCTTGTTCGCCGAACAGGTCCAGCTGATTCTCGTCAGCCAGGTTTGCCTGCAGCGGAGGCCGTCCGGTCAGCAGATCCATCTGCCAAATGTTCCACGAGATCACCGTGGCGATGCCGCGCAGCTCGGCCGCTGAAGGGGCGCTGCCGAGCGCAGCACGCGCGAAATCCTCATATGTGGCGAGGACGTTCTCGCGGGCGAGCAGGAGGCTGTCGCCCTGGTACTCGAATCCGTAGACGCTCTCAACAGCTCGTCGTGCCCACGCGCGCCACTCGTCGTCGCTGCGGGTGTTCTCCGTGACTACGCGGAGCTTGCGGTCGAGCAGGCCGATCCTGCGGTCGAGGCTGATCCGTGCACCCGTCGCGGCATCGTAACGACTGACGAGGTACGGTCCTTCTCCGCACGCCGCTTCGAGTCGACGCTCGTCAACGTACTTCTGCCAGGTGCGCCGGCCGCGGGCCTCGAAGCCGATCGGCTCAGCACGATGAATCCACGACCGTCCGACGACGGTGTTGAAGACGTCAGCGCGACCGAACCATGCTTCGTCGACCCGGTTGTTCTGCTCATTGCACAGCCACGACGGCGTGAAGACCTCAGCGCGCCCTTTGGTGCGGTCCCACTGCTGGGCCTTGGACTTCTCGACGCGAGGCTGGATGAGGAGATGGTGCTCTCCGGTGACCGATTCGATGGTGATCTCGCGGTTGGGCGCGTACTCCTCGCCGAGGTGTTCGTAATGGTCCGTCGCCCAGATGATGTTTCCACCGGTCGAGCGGTCGAGCAGAAGGTCCGACAGAAGACCGGTCGCACGCGCAGCAAGTGCCTCCTCGTTGACGTCGATGTCATGGATAGCCGCGCGCGCGTCATCGAGCGCGGCAAGCGGAAGTACGCTCGCCTCGAGGCCATGCCCCTCAGCGGTCAGTGTTGTCATGAATGCTCATCATCCCCGTAGTCAGCGAATCCTGGCCTGTATCAGATACTTTACATTTATGCGAGTTGGGTCGGCGCTCAGCTGGATGAGTCCGATGGGAGCGGCATCACCGCACCCGCGATCTTCCCGGCGATCACGGCCACCGAGTCGCGAGCAGTCTCGAAGCCGGCGAGGTCGGGCAAGAAGCCGCTGTACTCGGCGACGTCGGAGAATGTCACGCCGTTCAGCACCGGGATCAGCGTGCTCTTGCCGAGGAGGACCCCGAGCTCGCGCTCGGTCCAGAATCGGCCGGTCAGGTAGGCAGGTGTGAGCAGTACGACGCCGGAGCGCGCCTTGCGCAGCCCCTTGTCCATCTGCAGTGCTTGGCTCTGGCCTGGGATGATCGCGACCTCGTCGAACCAGACCCGCACACCGAGCTTCTCGAGTTCGTCCTTCAGTTCCGTTGCGACCACGGATCCGTCGATGCGGGCGTAGCTCAGGAAGACGTCCCACTCGCGGTCGTCGTGACCGACCAGGCCATGCTGGACGCGCTCCGTCAGCGCCTGCTCTGCCGGCGTGTAGACGACGCGGGTCGTCCGGCTGGCGGAGCGTAGCTGCCGGTTGATCTCGTTCACGGCTCGGTCGGCCTGCACGGCGACCTGCTGGTTGCGCGCGTTGGTCTGTCGGATCTGCTGATTGACGCGGGCGTTGTGCTGGTTGACTCGGTTCACCTCACGGTTGTACTCCTCGACTCGACGCTTGTTCTCACGGTTGACGCGATCGACCTCGCGCTGGAGCTTCTGCGCCGCCGCTCTCATCTTCGCCTGCGCCTGTGCCGCGCTGATGTTTCTCGCCATGCCTCTGTCCTCTCGTGTGGCTTGTCGAGAACACTAGGAGGGACCACTGACATCTTTGGATCGGAGGTTCTCGCGCGCAGTTGCTGCCAACTTCGATGAGACACAGCGCTCATCGCATCTGACGCCATGATCACCGGATCACCCGGCTCGATCCGGTGTCAAGCACTTGAGACACTGTCAGGTCTCATGGAAGGGACAGATCTCATCACCATCCGGGGTCCGGCCAGTCAGAGTGTTCCCGCGGACGATGTTCGCGTCGATGAGGAACTTGGCGGCCTTGGTGAGGTCGGTGCCGTCGTCGCACGCGATGCCGTGGGAGGTGTGGAACGCGAGAAGGACGTCGAGCATCGCCGCCCTTGCGTCAGCGCGGTTGTCTTCAAGCAGCTCGATCGCGTAGATCGAGGCGAGAGCGAACAACGACTCGTCGCCCCAACGCTCCTGGGGGAAGTGCTGCTCGATCTCGTTGAACTTGCACTGCAGGATCGCGACAAGGAAGTTGCCGTCGCCGGCTGCGGGCTCAAGGACCGTCCTGTCGACGAACCCGGGGCGTTCTTCAAGGTCCCCGCGCACGAGGTCGAGCATCTGGTCGACCATGCGGCGCGGGGTGAACACCTCACCATGAGCCTTGACACGAAGACGGGACCTCACCAGTAACTCCTCGGCGATCGTCTGCGTCACTTAAGTCTCCTGTAGTCCCCTCGGGGGCCCTCCCCACCCAGGCGTCCGTCAGGCTACAGCGGTCGGCCTATGCGACGGACCGGTGGCGCACCACTACCGATTTGGCCTGCGCGTCGCAGCATAGGCGGCCCCAGCGACATCGCGACACGGGTCGTCAACGTCGCCCGCTGCCCCCTCGCGTCCAGCCCCTGTCGGTGGCGGTGCGACGCTTCAATGCTGCGGCACGAAGGAGTCTCAGGGCGGTGACGCGCAGGGTCTCACCCGGTGAGGAGGTCCCTCGTGTGCAGCACAACCTGCAGGACGGCCACCCGGTCCCGTTGCCGATGCGAGTGCAACCAGGCGAACCGCCAGACCGGCCGGCTCGTGCCCCTGATCGACGGGTGCCGACGCCTCGGCCCCGAGCTCCCGACTCGCCGCACCCGCGGCGCATCGAGCACCCGCGGACGAATCACTCCTTCACACACGTGGTCGGACGTGCGCCTGATCGGCCTCGACCTCGACGACCTCGAGACATGGCTCGACGACCACCCCTCCCGTCGTGCGCAGGTCACCGCGATCATCGACGCCGCTCTCGCGGCCGAACCGCACGGCGGTGCATCCGGCGACGGGGACGAGCACCTGGTCTGCACGCTCCTCGTCGGCGTGGTCATCGCGCTGGAGCAGATCGAGGAGCTACGCGACCGGATCGTCGACGACCTCGCAGCTGCGCTGACCACCAAGGCGCTCTCCGTCGTCCGTTCGTGCGGCCGGCTGGCGGATCCGCTCGACGCCGCGGCCGAACGTGCCCTCGCGGCCGCGACCCGGCACGTCGTGGGCCTCGCCGTCAGCGCGGTGTGGCAAGGCGCACTCGCCGTGGATCCCGCGGCACTCCAGAACCTGCGGATCGCCACGATCCTCACGTGCCCGGACGTCGACGCCCATCCAGAGGTACGCGATCACTGCGTCGCGAAGCTCGCCGTGGCCGTGCTCGACGGCGGCGCCCCCGCGTCGCCGGTGGGCACGTGATGTCAGGAGGCGCCAGCCCGACGCGCCGACGTCACCGTCTCGCCGGAGATTGCGCAACGTCACGCTTTCCGTGACGACCGTCAAGACGGAGCGAGACCGATCCTGGCACCGGCGAGCCGTCGAGGCCGAGTCCAACTTGTCCAGCAGTCGACTAGCAAATGGTCCGTTGGTCGATTAGCGCGATGAGCGCCTATCGACGTCGTCTCCTGGACGACGTGCTCGACGAGGTCCAACCACTCTGCGCGTCGTCTCGATCCACGGCCCGAAGAGCGTGGGCAAGACCGCCACGGCCCTGCAGCGGGCGCCGAGCGTCGTGGACCTCGACCTTCCGCGGCAACGCGAGCTCGTCGATGCCGACCCGTCGCACATCGTCGACCTCCCGGGCCGGTCCTCGTCGACGAGTGGCGACGCCTCCCTCAGGTGTGGGACTACGTCGCCGGGCCGTGGACGCCGGCTCACCCCGCGGCCACTTCATCATTGCGGGCAGTTCCGCGCCACGCGGCGCCGTCATGCACTCGCGCGCCGGACGGATCGTCCCGCTGCGAATGCGCCCGCTCAGCCTCGCCGAGCGGGAGATCGATACACCCACCGTGGGTCCTGCGTGGCGAGCCCGAGATCCAGGGCCGCACCTCCGCCAGGCTGCCCGACTACATCGAGGAGCTCACCGCATCCGGATTCCCTGGGATCCGCGACTCCCGGCATGCGTTCGGGGAATGGAGCTCGACGCCCATCTGGAGAACCTCGTCCAGCGCGAGTTCCCGGAGCAGGGCTACCCGGTCCGCAAACCCGAGACCCTCCGCGCCCGGTTGCGCGCCTACGCCGCGGCGACGTCGTCGACCACCACCTACACGAAGATTCTCGACGCCGCGACGCCCTCCGACTCGAACAAACCCGCCAAGGAGACGGCGATCTCCTACCGCGACGCCCTCTCGTTGCTGTACTGCTCGACACCCTCCCCGCGTGGATCCCGAGCCGGAACCGCCTCGACCGCCTCACACAGGGGCCGAAACACCAGCTCGCCGAACCCGATCTCGCCGCCCGACTCCTCGACCTCGATACCGCCGCGCTCCTTCGGGCCGACCAGGGCACCCTCCAACTCGTGGAGGGCACGATCCTCGGCGCGCTCTTCGAGCACCTGGTCACCCTCAGCCTGCAGACGTACGCCGAGCTTGCGGAGGCGAAGGTCTTCCATCTGCGCACGAAGAACGGACAGCATGAGGTCGACGCGATCGTTCAACGGCGCGACGGCAAGGTGCTGGCGATCGAGGTCAAGCTCTCCGATCGAGCCGAGGACGCCGATGTCAAGCACCTGCGTTGGCTCGCCGACAGCATCGGTGACGACCTCGTCGACGCCGCGGTGATCACCACCGGCGAGCATGCTTACCGACGACGCGACGGGATCGCGGTCGTACCGGCGGCGCTCCTCGGACCCTGAGAAGTGAGCATTCGGGAACTCGTTTCACCGTGCGGGCACCGGGGGCACGCTCACCGGCACCGCCCGCTGTGGGTGCAGGAAGAGCAGTTCAGCACTCACGTCGGCACCGGTCGCGTCGCCCAGGCACCGCGCGTACACGCGCAGCTGCGGGCCGTAGTACTCCAGCCGGCTGGGGTAGGCCCCCGGCGGCACGGCGTCAGTCTTGTAGTCCACGACGACCAGTGACCCGTCGTCGTCGCGGAAGATGAGGTCTACATATCCCTCCAGCACGGTGCCGTCGTCGTCGACGGTCCCGACGTACGTCTCCCGCCAGTGCTCACGCACCGCTGCCCGTTGCACGAGGTCGCTGGCCAGCGCGGACCGCACCAGTCCGGTGACCAGCTCCTCGGTACCGACGATCCCCTCGGCGACGGCCTGCGCCGCCACGGCCCCGTCGAGACCGTCGCCGGTCGCGAGGTCAACCGCCTGCAGGACGCCGTGCACGGCCCGGCCGATGGCGGAGCCGTAGCGGCCCTTGGACCACGGCGGCAGCTCGAGGTCGCGGGCACCCTTGGCCTGGCCCTCGGTGACGTCGTCAGGCTCGGCCAGCACCACTGCCGGCTCGGTGCCCTCCAGCCCGGACGCGCTGATCGCGGCGTCGCGCTCGCTGCTCGTGCGCGCGGCGGTGACGCCCGCCAGCCACTCGTCGTACGGCGGCAGCGGCGCGACGTCGCCGTCCCCCGAGGCCCCCACAGCACGGGACACAGCATCAGACGAGGCCGCGAACCTCTCCTCCCCCAGGCTTCCGGCACCGCCGTCGTCGGCGAGCAGCCGCGCCGCCGACTGGGTCTTCCCATCGTCGCGGTGCAGCGACACCACCAGGTGGTCGCGCGCCCGGGTCGCCGCGACGTATAGCAGCCGCCGCTTCTCCAAGTCGTCCATCTGCTCGTCCACGGGCTGCGCCAGGGCGAAGTCGTCCGTCTCGACGCCCGCGCGCAGCCGCACGGAGTAGCCGCCCTCGGGCGGCCACAGCAACTTGAGACCGCTTCGCCGACCCCCGCGCGACGTCAGCCCCGACAGCACAACGAACGGGAACTCCAGCCCCTTCGCGGCATGCACGGTCATGACCCGGACGGCCTCGACGTCGGTCTCCGGCAGCACGGACTCGGCCACCCGGCCGGTCTCCGTGCCCTGGTGCGCCGCCCACGTGAGGTACGCGCGCAGCCCGCCGTGCGACACCTCGCCCCACGCCCGCGCCTGGTCGACGACGAACCGCAGCCGCCGCCACACGTCCCGCGACCGCGCGTCGGGCGCCGCGACCTCCAGCATCCGCCGCTCTTCGACGATCCGGCCCAGCAGCTCGGACGGCGTCGCCCACCGCGAGTCGAAGTACAGCTCGCGCAGCCATGCGAGCGCCGCCGCGACAGGCCCGTCCGCGACACCGGGCGCCGGCGTCCCCTCGAGCGTCGAGAACACGCTGAACCGGCCACCGGCGTGCTTCCAGCGCCACAGGTCGTCGTCGCCGCACCCGAACAGCGGCGAGCGCAGCGCCGTCACCAGCGACAACTCGTCGCTCGTGTCCGCGACGGCGCGGGCGCAGGCGAGCAGGTCGCGCACCTCGGCGGCCTCGTAAACCAGCGAGCTCGCTTCCGCCCGGTACGGCACACCCGCACGGCGCAGCCCCTCCTCGAGCTGCGGCAGCGACGTCCGCGCCGGCACCAAGATGGCGACGTCCTGCGGTCGCAACGGCCGCCACCCGTCACCGCCCGCCGCCGACCGGTCCTGCACTAGCCACCCCTCGGCCAGCGCGCGTGCGACGACGCCCGCCACATCGTCGGCCTCGCGCTCGCGCAGCACCGTGGCGGTCGGCTTGTCGTCATGCTCGTCCGTCCCCAGGACGACGACGCCGGGCGCCCCCGGCTGCGACAGGCCTGGTTGCGACGGGCTCGAGCGCCGGAAGTGGGCCAATGGCTCGTACTCCGGCTGCCGCTCGCGCTCGGCGACGATGACCCGCCCGAACACCGCGTTGACCCAGTCGAGCACCCGCGGCACGGTGCGGAAGTTCGTGGTGAGGCTGACCCGCTCCCCCAGCGTCTGCTGCGCCGCGAGGTAGGTGGCGACGTTCGCGCGCCGGAACCGGTAGATGGACTGCTTCGCGTCCCCGACGACGAACAGCCGGCCCGCCGGCACGTCGATGGCCTGCCAGCACTCGGCCGTCGCGCCCGCCCCGCCGGCGATGCGCGTGGCCAGCTCGATCTGGATGGGGTCGGTGTCTTGGTACTCGTCCAGCAGCAGGTGCGTGTACGTGTCGTGCAGCGCCGCGCGCACCTCCGGGTCGCGGCGCAGCAGCCGACGCGCGAGCACCAGCAGATCGTGGAACTCCAGCCGTCCCTCGCGGCGGCGCCCCTCGGCGGCGTCGAGCACCGCCCGCGCCGTCCAGCGGGTCAGCAACCGCAGCGCCCGGTCGACGACGCGCTTGACCTCCGCGCCGGCGGCTTCCGCGACGTCCTTGCCGCCGTCGCGCACCTCCTGGACGGGGATCGTCCAGCTCCCTTTCCGCCCGCTGCGGCCGTACTTCACGTCGCCCATCCGCTGGAGCGCGGCGAGGCGTCCGCCGTCGTCCACCGCGAGATCGAGCGCGCCGAGCGCTCCCTCTAGCTCGGCCAGCTTCGGAAGCATGGTGTCCTCGGGCTCCGTGCAGTGCGCCCGCAGCGCGAGCACCTCTCGCGCCCGTCTCGCGATGTCGTCCACGACCGGCCGGACGACGGGCTCGGCCTCACCGACGAGCACGCGTTCCTCGATGAGGTCCCAGTCGGACCCGAGCGCCTTCGCCAGCGCCCGCACATCCTTGAGCTGCACCCCGCCCGCGAGCGCCAGGAGCAACGCCGGAGCGATCTCGTCATCGTCGAGCAGCGCGACTCGCAGCGCCGACCACTGCTCCTCGAACGCGATCGATGACCCGACCTCGTCCATCCCCTCCAGCAGCGGCGGCAGCCCGGCCGCGACGGCGTGCTCGGTGAGGATCCGCTGCGCGAACGAGTGCAGCGTGCCGATGGCGGCGCCGTCCAGGTCGTCCAGCGCCTCGTCGGCGCGACGGCGCAGCTCGGCGACCCCGACGGCGGCCCAGCCGCGCAGCTCGCCGTCAGGGTCGTCCGCGTGCCGCCGCGCGTCCTCGAACGCCCCGCGCAGCCGGTCGCGCAGCTCGGCGCCCGCCTTCTCCGTGAACGTGACGGCAGCGACGCAGCGGAGGCGGACGCCGTCGCGCAGCACGAGGCTGCGGACGCGCTGCACGAGCGCCGTCGTCTTGCCGGAACCTGCGCCGGCGTTGACGAACAGCGTGCGGTCGGTGGCGTCGGCGATGAGGTCGCGGGCGTCCTGGTCGACGACGGCGGTAGGCACGGTGGTCATGCGTCGCCCCCGTCGGTGGTGGCGGCGTCGGGCTCGATGAGCCGCAGCAGCTCCGCCAGCGCGGGCGCCGAGCGCTTGGCCTCCCAACGGCCTCGGGCCTCGCCGTGGCCGATGCCGTCCGGGTTGCAGTAGTGGCAGGAGACGAACGCGTAGTCGGGCGCCTCGGGCGGACGTAGCGGGAACAGGCCCGCGGCGATGGAACGCCCGAGCACACCGAGCGTGTGGGCGTACCGGGCCTCGAGCTCGGGCGTGAGCTGCACCTCGACGCGCCCCGGGTCCTTGCGCACGAACCAGTACGACGCCTCGACGGCCGCCGTCCCGCCGCCGAACACGTCCCGCGCCGCCTTCCCGTACACGGGCAGCTGCAGCTTGGTGCCAGCCACCAGCTCGTCGCCCTTCTCGATCTCCGCGAAGCCCCGCCGCGACCCGGTCTTGATGTCCGTGACGTAGACGATCCCGCCCGCGCCCACGTCCACCTTGTCCGCGCTGCCGCGCAGCCGGACGCGGCCGCCGGACGCGCCGTCCGGCCCGGGCACCGCGACCTCCACGGCGGGCGCCGAGCCGTCGCCGTCGAACCCGAACCGCAGCTCGCTGGCCACCGGGCGGGCGCCGAGATCGGCGCGCCACGCGTCGTCGGCGTCGAGGAGCGCGAGGACGTCGGCCTCGATGCGGGCGCGCTCGCCCTCCCACAGGCGAGGGTGGCCGGTGAGTCCGCGCCCCTCGACCTCGTCGCACAGGTCGCGCGTGATCTCGACGACACGACGGCGAGCGGACTCCGGCCACGGCTGCCCCGGCCCGCGCGCCTCGTCGCGGGCGAGCAGCTCGGAGACGAGGAGGTCGTGGACGCCGTGGATGATGTTGCCGACGTCGAGCGCTCGGACGGTGACGATCTCCTCGGGCTGCTCCACCGGGCGGACCCCGAGGAGCCGCGAGACGAAGAACGCGTGCGGGCACACCGCGTAGCCCTCGAGCATGGTCGGCGAGACGACATCGTCCCCGGACCCGTAGTCCGGCAGGCCCTCGACGCCGGTGAGGTCGCCGTCGAACCGGCTGAGCTCGGGCGAGCGTCGCGCCGCCAGGAGGGTGCGCGCAGCCGCGGCCACGGCGTCGTCGAGGTCCCCGACCAGCGCCGCCCGGACGCGCCACTCGCCCCCGGTGGCGAGGCGCTGCGTGCGACGCAGCTCGCCGGCGAACGACGGGGCCGTCGCCATCGCGTCGCCGTAGTCGGCGTCCTCCCAGCCGGTCGCGGCCAGCGTCGGGTCGGACGCGAGCTCGCGCAGCGACGGCAGGAGCCAGCGGCTGGGCAGCCGCTGGCTGGACGAGCGCAGGTCGCCGCGCGGGAACGACGCGACGGCGTCGGGCGCGGCCGCGAACGCGGCCAGCAGGTGACGGAACTGCGCGTTGCGACGGTCGCGCGGGGAACGCAACGGCGCGACGGCGGTACGCACCGCCTCGGGGAGCAGGGCGTCGGTGCGCGGGCGGCCCGGATACAGGTCCTCGCTGAGCCCGACCACGACAGCGAGGTCCAGGTCCAGCCCGACGGCGGACGACAGCGGCGCCACGAGCACGCCGTCGCCCGCCTTGCCGACGCGCGGGCGCGCGTTCTCGAGCTCGGAGCGCAGGACGTCGGCGAGCGCCTCGAGGGAGGCCGCGGCTCCGACGTCGTCGAGGACGGCGAGGCCACGCAGCGCGGTAGTGACGACGGCGCCGGCGTGCTGCTCCTCGGGCGGGAGCTTCTGGAGCTCCTCGCCCTCGCCGATCAGGGCGGTGACCAGGTCGAGCGCCCACACGGAGAGCTCCCGCCAGGCGGTGAGGGCCGCGGCGCGTGCCAGCTCGTCGCGCAGGCGCGTGGTGAAGGCGAGCAGCTCGGCGCCCGTCTCGGCGCGACGGCGAGCGGCGCGGATCGCCCAGGGACGCTCGTCGTCCTCGTCCGCCCCCGCGGCGCGCTCCGCGCTCGCGACGAAGTCCGCGAGCCGTCCACCCCAGTCCGGTCCGCCGACGATCCCCGCCTCCCGGGAGAGCCGCTCCCACCGCGAGACGGGGATCCGCGAGCCGGCAAAGTCACGCACGGGAGCACCGGCGAGGGCGCGGAAGAGGTCCGCGCGCGGCAAATCCGTCGGGCCGAGCGCCAGGAGCTCGAGCACGGTGCGCGCCAGCGCTCGCTCGACGACGGGGCGGGAGCCGGGGCCATTGACCCGGATGCCCGCCTCGGCCAGGTGCTCGTGCAGCAGGCGCGCGTACGGGTCGCGGGCCGTGTACAGCACGGCGATGCGGTCGGCCCGGGTGTGCTCCAGCGCCGCGACGACCTCCCGCACCGCGCCGCGCACCTCGTCGTCGGAGTCCGACGCGTTGGCGGCGCGGGTCGCCGTGAGGATCGGTGGTGCAGTGCCCACTTCCGGTGCCAGCCCGCCGAGGTGCGCATCGCCCCGCTCCGTGCCGGTGACGCCGGCGATGACGACGACGTCGGTGGCACCCGAGAGTGCGTCGACGAAGCGCCGCTCCGGCAGCGTGAGGTCCTGCGGCAGGTACAGGACGACGGGGTCGGTGACCGTGTGGGCGCGCTCGGTCGCGGCGTCGAGGAGGTCGCGGGTGTCGTACCAGCCGGGGGCGAGCGTGGCCGCGACGACTTGGTAGAGCCGGACGAGGTCGCGCGTGGTGGCCGGCCCTGTGGCGGCGATCGTGTCCAGGTCGGAAGGGTCGACGTCGCGCAGCTCGCGATGAGCGGCGGACAACGCGTCCACCGTCGCGCTGTGGTCGGCGACCTCCTCGAACAGTCCGGGGTCACGAGCGAGCGCCGCGCGCCATGCGGCCGCGACGACGGGACCCGTCGCCGGGCGCCTCGGTGCCAGCGACGGAGCGGCGATCCGCTCCGCCAACCGCGTGAGCGTGGTGATCTCCAGGCCGGCGATGCCGGGACCGGTACCGCCGGGCCGGTCGATGCCGTGGCGGGCGAGATGACGGCGAGCGACCGTGCCCGCCAGGTGCGTCGGCGCCACCACCACGACCTGCGTCATCGGGTCGTCCTGCTTGAGCTCCGAGACTACCGACCGCAGGCAGTCCAGGGCCGGCGCACCGTACGGGGTGGCGACTGGGCGAAGCACGCGACCTCCTGGGCGTGGACTCCGTGCCATGCAAGCACGGGCAGCAGAGCACCGCTCGGGATCTCTGGCTCAGGGCGGGCTACCACGCCACGCGGACCATCAGCCGTAAGGTCACGCGTATACCATGGCAATTTGACAGATTCGTCACTTGTTGATATAGTGATTCCCAGTTGCCACCAGTGGTACCCGATTGACGACTCCCGGAATTTACCCCGGTAAAGCCGACCTGGGCCAGATCAATCGGCCAGACCTCGAAGCGCCTCGCATACGCCGCTCCTGCAGATTCGCCCCGCATCCCCTCAGGGATGCGGGGCGAACTGCGTTGGCAGAGCAAGCAAGCTTTGATTGCAAAGCCTTCACCATGACACGCCCATATCTACCTGTGGTCCGACCACAAAGGAGTACCCATGACCACCCGACGGAAGCACCGAAAGAACGACCGCATCACCGCCCTGGCCCGCGGGAGGGTGCTGCATCTCGTCGACGTCGAAAACGTTTGCGGTACGGGCGTGCTGACCACCGAGCTGGTGTGGGACGCCCGCGCTCGGCTCCATGCGAGCCAGTCCGCCTCGAACGCCCACCACTGGGTCCTGGGCGCGAGTAGCTCGTCGAACGCGGCCGCCCTGGCCGGCTGGGGCAACGCTCGCTGCGTCCTCCAACACGGCACGGACGGGGCCGACAGGGCTTTGATCGCCGTGCTCGACGAGCAGACGATCACCCGCTACGGGTCCGTCGTCGTCTACTCCGGCGACGGGATCTTCGCCGAACCCCTTGCCCGCCTTGCCGTGCAAGGCATCGACACCACCGTCGTTGCCCGCCCCGAGCAGCTCGCCGCCCGTCTCCGTCTCGCCGCGCACCGTGTCGTCCTGCTGCCGCCGCTCGTCGCGCCGTCGGCTCCCTACCTCGCCGCCTGAACTCAGAAGAAGGACACCACCATGAGCACCCCGAACGTCCCTTGCGCCCACGTCTTCACCACGGCGCGACACATCCCCATAGGCCGTCGAAAGAACGGGGCAGTGCACGTCGACGTCATCGACTGCGCCGACTGCGACGCGAAGGTCATCCTGCGCGTCTACGACGATCCGCGTGACGATCCGTTCAGCCGTCGCCCGATGACCTGGGGAGAGAACTACCGCGCCACCGGCACCGGCGACGGGGAGCAGAAGTGAACACCACCGCCACGCTCACGACGCCCAGGGGAATCGGGCGCCGATACCGTCAGGATCCGCCGAGCTACTACGACGGGCTGCGGATGCTCGGCATTCGCGACGTGAGCATCATGGACTGGATCCAGCAGATGCTGTCCGACCCTGAGCGGTTCGCCTGGACCGACGATATCGAGAGCCCTCTGACTCGCCTGGGCTGGCGACCGACGGATTACTGGGAGTTCCTGGACCGCTGGGAGCCGGCCGAGCGCTACTGGATCCCGCGGTCCGGGGCCTACCTCGCCTTCGGGTACTACGACGAGGCAGGCCTCGACAACGGGCGCACCTGGACCAACGCTGTCCCCGGTTGGCGGATCAGCGCCAAGGTGACGAGGACGCGTTTCGTGGTCAAGGGCATCGTCGACTCGTACGACGGCGAGCGGATTGAGGAGATCGGGTCGCTACCTCTGCCGTGTTGTGCGCGAACGACGATCCGGCGACGCGTCTGCCAGGGCTGCTTCCTGGAACTCCCCCTGAGCGGCCGCTGCGCCGACTGCGCCTGAGGAGCGATCGCCCCGCGACGCTCAGAAGCCGCGCTAGTTCCCCGGCGGAACCCGTCCCTGCTCCCAGGTCCTCCGACGAGATCGAGTCGGAGTTGATGGCCATGACGACCTGCCGGTCCGATGCAGTCCTGAGGTTCATGCGGCGCCTCGTTGCTATTCGGCATAGACCGTGCGGAGGTCCAACGCGGTGGCGATGGCGTCGAGGAAGGCGCGGTTCGTCAGGAACCACTCCTTGCCGACCTCGTTGCGGACGCGGCGGACGGACTCCTCACGTCGCGGGTTGCGGTGGCCCGCGGTGCTGAGCAGACGGTGAAAGTCGCGCTCGGTCTTGTCGAGATCGCGAGCGCCCGCCTCGTAGACGCGGACTGTGATCAGTGGTTCCGGGATGTGCGCTCGTGCGCCGCGGCGGTGATCCTCGATCCGGCGAGCCACGTCCTCGGCCTTGCCGACCTTGATCAGCGTGTTGTCGCCGTCCGGGTCGAGCGGGCTCTCGAGGTACCACCCGTACGAGAAGGCGTAGATGCCGGCGAGCCCGTGCAGCCCGCTGATCTGGTCTTGCTCGAAGCGTTCCGCTTCGAGCTCGGCCCTCGCTTCCTGCTCGGGGTCGACCTCCTCGCGAGCGGCCAGCACTCGCGCCTGGTTCGTCTTGAGGAGGTCGAACGCTTCGGCCGACAGAGTGCTGCGACCGCGCTTGACGAGGCCATTGAGCGCCGAGCCGGTCGCCTTCAACACGGTCGGGCTGGTGGGAACCACACCGTCGAGGGCCGCGTTCGCATGGGCCTGGTAGTGGTAGACGAACCCGGGTGTGTCGACGTTGAGCCGGTCGGCAATCTCCCTCGCGCTCAGTCCCTCGCCCGTCAGGGTGAAGACGTCGCCGATGCGCCCCTCCTGAGCGGCGATGAACTCGGCGAGCTCTTCACGCGGTGCGGAGATGCGGGCAAGCTCCGCGTCCAGGCCGGTGCCGTCGATGTCCGTCATGGTTCTCCGCTCGGGTGCTGGTCGGGGGGCGTGCCGAGGGGCATGTCTCCTCTGCCGATGCCACGATGGTGCCGCAAGCAATCGGAGGCCGCATGGCATCGACAGTGGCGTGGCTGGACACGTCGGAGGATGAGCAGCGTCGCATCCGCGAGGTGATCCAGCTGTTCTCGCAGCAGGAGAGCCGGGACGAGCTGGGGATCGGACAGATCCGGGACGCGCTGAGCGACCTGCTGTTCCCTGGCACGTCGGTGCTGCAGACGCGCGCGAGGTACTTCCTCATCGTGCCGTGGTCGTTCCAGCACGCCGCGACCACGGGCTCTCGGCGCGACATCGCGAGGCGGGCTCGCGACACGGAGCGGCGGCTCGTCGGGGTGCTGGTCCAGGGGAACGACGACGGCGTGATCGGGCGGCGCGCGGGCGCCGCGGTCAAGAACCTGCCGTCCACCCTCTTCTGGTCCGGGCTGCAGACGTTCGGGATCCTCACCCACCGCGTCACCCCGGACCAGCTGACCGGCACCCTGCTCGGTATCAGCGAGAGCGACGCCGCGGACGAACTCGTCGCCCGTCAGGTCGGCGAATGGCATCCGACCATCCCTCCCCCGCCGCTGGGGTTTCCGAAGACGCTCGACGGCGGGCTGAACCTCACGAAGGACGAGGCACGGTGGCTGCGCGAACGGATCGTGGAGTCCGCGCGGGGCACGCTGCTGGAGCACCTCGTCCAGGCGGACTCGCCGCCCGACCGATCCCGGGCCCCCTGGCAGGACAGGGTCGCACTCTCGGCGCCGCCGGCGGCGCGGGAGGTCCTCAACCTGGCCCACGGGTTCTCGCTGATGATGAACGGAGCCGCGCTCCTGTACAACCTGCTCGTCGCCGAGAGGTACGTCGCTTCCGGGTACACGCGGGTCGAGGACCCGGTCGCAGCCTTCCACCAGCAGTACGCCGACTGGCTCGACGACGTCCACGCGCACCGCGACCTGCTCGACGACTGGGACGCTTCGGCGTTCGGGGCCCTCGTGGAGGGCGCGACGGGCCGGGTTCCCGTCCGGGCCCGGGAGTTCGTCGTCGCCTGGACCACCGCCGTGCACAACTCCGCCGTCGACGACGCCGCGCTCAACCCGGCACATCCGCTGAGGGGGCTCGTGGCGCAGCGGGAGCGGACCACCAAGCGCGGCCAGTCCCGCCTGACGAACGACAAGATGCTCGGCGCCTGGAACGGCGCGTCGGGCACCGGGCCGCTGACGTTCCGGTGGTCGCAGGTGCGGGGCATCATCACCGACATCCACGAGGGTCTCGCGCGGGACGAAGAGGCGGTGGCCCGTGCTTGAGCCCGACAACCGGGTCGTGCTGCTCGACCAGCTCCGGCCACCGCCCGGCTACCGACTGCACACGGCCGTGGCGACGACGTTCACACTCGACATGACGACGGCGCTCGTCCCGCCCTTGGCGTTCGCCTCGTTCGAGGTCCGCGGGACGTCCGACCCTGTCGCGACCCTCGAGGCAGTGCGGTCCTGCACCGACCGAGTCGACATCTTCTGCCAGGCCGGGCAGCTAGCGGTGCCGGCGCAGCACTCCGACCTCATGGCCTACCTCGAGCCGATGGTCCATCCGGTCAAGCGCCCGCGCCCTGGCCGCCTCTTCCACCCCAAGGTCTGGTTCCTGCACTACGTCGCCGACGGCCAGGAAGACCGCTTCCGGCTCCTGTGCTCCACCCGGAACCTCACCGACGCGACCACCTGGGACGCCGTCGTCACCCTCGACGGGCGGCGCGGGAAGGCGAACCCGGCCAACCGCCCCCTCGCTGCGTTCCTGCGGCACCTTCCTTCCCTCGCGGTCCGCGATCTCGATCCCGTCCGCTCCGCACGCATCGAGGCGCTCGCCGTGGCAGCGGGGCGTGTGGAGTGGGAGCTGCCCGACGGCGCAGAAGACTTCGTCCTGCACGCCTTCGGGGTCCCCCGGGTGCGGGCCACGCCCGACTTCAGCGGGTACCGGCACCTGGTGGTCTCCCCGTTCTGCAACGAGTCCGGCCTCGCGCACCTGACCGGCACGAGCGGAGAGGTCACCGTCGTCTCCAGACCGGAGGCCCTGGACCGTCTCGACCCGACCTCGCTGCAGAAGGCGAGGGCCTACGTCCTCGACCCGCTGGCGGCGCTCGGCACACCGGAACCGGACGACGGTGGCGAGGCCGCGAGCGCCACCGCGCCGTCGGGCCCCGAGGTGGAGACGCTGGTGGGGCTGCACGCCAAGATCACGGTGGTCGAGCGGGCGTGGAAGGCGCACGTCTTCGTCGGGTCGCCGAACGCGACGTCGGCGGCATATGGCGGGAACGTCGAGTTCGCGGTGGAGCTGGTCGGCAAGCCGACGCGGCTGGGGGTCGGCACCTTCCTCGGCCCGGACGCGCCGTTCGCGGCTCTCCTCCAGGAGTATCCAGGAGCGGGAGGCGAACCTCCCGACGCGGAGGAGGAGTTGCTGCGGGCGCTCCGCAACGAGCTCCGCGCCCTCGCCGAGATCCCGCTGACCCTCACGGTCGTGCCGGCCGGCGAGCAGGACAGCGAGCGGGGCCACGACCTTCGCCTGGAGAGCACCTCGCCGCTTCGCATCCGGCCCGCCTACTCGATCCGGGCGGAACTGCTGACTCGGCCGGGGCACGCCGTGGCGCTGCCGCCGGCGTCACGGGTGGACGCCGTGTTCTCCCCCGTGCCCTTGGCGGACGTCACCCCGTTCGTCGCGCTGTTCGTCCGGGACGAGGAGCATTCGACGGCGGCCCAGCCGGTCGAGGCGTCCACAGTGGCGCACGCGGCGCTGGTCGGCGACCCGCCGTCGCGGCTGGACGAGGTGCTCGCGCGCCAGGTGAACACGCCGGAGAAGTTTCTCCGGTTCCTCGCCCTGCTGCTCAAGGTCGGGGAGGGGTCTCCGCTCGTCGCGGCGCTGGGCGCCGACTCCGGCGGAGCTTGGGGCGCAGATTCCGGTCGTGGCGCGGGCACCTTCGAGATCGTCGCGAACGCGCTGGCTACTGACCCGGACGCGCTACGGGACTTCGACCGGCTGGTCGAGCGGTTGGAGAGCACGGAGGCGGGACGCCGGGTGTTGCCCGAAGGCTTCGACTCCCTGTGGCTTCCGGTGCGGGGCGCGCTCGCCGCGCTCGCGGAGCGACACGGCACCGAGGAGCTCTCATGACTGCCACCGAGCCGTTCGACGCGCAAGCGGTGCTCGCCGGCCTCACCCCGTTCCAGCGCAACACGGTCGACCACATCATGGACCGCTTCTACGGCACGCGGGACACGAACCGGTTCCTCGTTGCCGACGAGACCGGCCTCGGGAAGACGATCGTGGCGCGCGGCGTCATCGCGCGGGCCATCGAGGAGCTCGAGAAGGACGACTCGGTCGACCGCATCGACGTCGTGTACGTCTGCTCCAACAGCGACCTCGCGCACCAGAACCTCGGCAAGCTGAATGTCACGGGCGACACCCATCACTCATTTGCCAGCAGGCTGACACTGCTGGCGAAGCACTCGCGGCACCTGCGGCCCGCCGAGGCGCGCGGCCTGTCCAAGCCCGTCAACCTCGTGTCGTTCACCCCGGGGACGTCGTTCGAGCGCGGGTGGCGGTCCGGCAAGGCCGAGGAGCGGGCCATGCTCTACCTGCTGCTCGAGGACGAGCTCAGGCTCCGCGGCCGGTCGACCCGGGCGCGGCGCGCCCTGCGCATCCTGCAGGGCAGCGTCGGGACTCCCGAGCGCTTCAAGAACCACTACGTCGAAGGGCTGCGAGCCGAGCTCGGTGACGACGTCGACGAGACGGTCCGGACCGCGTTCCTGCGCGCGCTGCGACAGCAGGACGCCGACGGCGGGTCACTCGCGGCCCGCTTCGAGGCTCTCCTCGACCTCCCCGCGCGAGAGGTGCCGTGGGACCGGGTGTGGGGCCTCGTCGGCGAGATGCGCGCGACCCTGGCCCGCGAGAGTGTGCAGCTGCTCGAGCCCGACCTTGTCATCCTTGACGAGTTCCAGAGGTTCCGGCAGCTCCTCGACCCCGGGTCCGAGGCCGGCGAGCTGGCACACCACCTGTTCGACCACGGCAGCGGAGCCGACGGGTCCGGCCGGCCCATCGCCAAGACGCTGCTCCTCTCGGCGACGCCCTACAAGCCGTTCACGTACGCGGAGGAGGGCGAGGACCATCACAGGGACTTCATGGACGTCGTGCGCTGGCTGTCACGCTGGGGCTCCGACGGGCCGGCGGAGCGGATCGACGCCGGGCTCGCCCGCTACCGCGAGTCGGTGGTCGCCGGGGTCCCGGTCGGGGAACTGACGGCGAGGCTCCGCGCCGACCTCCTGCAGGTCATGACCCGGACCGAGCGGCCACGGGTGCTTGTCGAGTCGATGGCTGGCGAAGCCACCAAGCGCATCGAGGGCGTCGGCACGGAGGCCCTGCTCGGGTTCGTCGCGCTCAAGGACCTCGCGCGTGCGGTGGACGCCCCGATGAGCGTCGAGTATTGGAAGTCGTCGCCCTACTTCGCCAACTTCATGGACGGGTACAAGGTCGCAGACAAGGTCCGCGAGGCACTCGCCGACCCGGAGCGCAGCGCGAGGACCCGGACCCTTCTGTCCAGGACCCGGCACCTCGACCTCGAGCGACTGCGCGACCTGCGGCCCATGGACCCGGACATGGGGAACGCCCGCCTGCGCTGGCTCAAGGAACAGACGCTCGACGAGGGCTGGTGGCGGCTGCTGTGGCTCCCGCCGACGCTGCCTTACCTCGAGCCCGGCGGCCCGTATCGGGAGCACGCGCCAGGGTCGGTCACCAAGCGGCTCGTGTTCTCGTCCTGGACGGCGACGCCGACCGCGATCGCGGCGCTGCTCAGCTACGAGGCGGAGCGCCTCGCCGCGGGCGACGCCTGGGCCGCGCGGACACGGGAGGAGCGGGAGACCGACCGCAAGAGCCGCCGCAGCCGGCTCGCGTACCGCGTCGACCGTGCCGCGGACGACCGGCCGACCGCCATGGCACACCTCGCGCTGTTCTGGCCGATGCCGGGACTCGCCGCCCTCGCCGACCCTCTAGCCGAGCGGCGCGGCCGCGGGGGCGTCGTCGGGCAGGAGGAGATGGCCGACGCCGTGCGGCGCCGGCTCGGCCAGGGCCGGAGCGGCTCTGAGGCGACGCAGGACGCCTCCCACTGGTTCGAGGCGTTCGCCCGCAACGACTCGCTCCCGGAGGCGATAGCCGCGGCGAGAGACGCATTGCGCCTCGTCGTCTCGGCACTCGCTGGGCACGAGGAGACGCAGGAGCCGGACGACGAGGCCGAGGGTCCGGCCGACGTCCTGCTCTCGCGCCACGTCGAGCTCGCGCTCGCGTGCCGGACGATGCCGCAGGACCGGAACGTCTCCGACGACACCTTGGCCGCGCTCGCCGACGTGGCCGCGCACTCGCCGGCGAACATCGCCTACCGCGCGCTGTGCCGGATCAGCCACGGCTCTGACGACGTCACGCCCGAAGGGCTCTGGACCGCCGCCGCCCAGCTCGCGTCGTCCCTACGCACCCTCTTCGCCCGCCCGGAGACGACGCTCCTCCTCGACCAGGTGACCCCCGACGACGTGTACTGGCGCTCGGTGCTCCGGTACTGCGCGTGGGGGAACCTGCAGGCCGTGCTCGACGAGTACCTCCACCACCTGGTCGTGGCCCAGGGGACGCCGTCGCTGGATGACGCCGGGCTGCTCGACGTCGCGCGCAGCGCCGGAGAGGCGATCGCGCTGCGTCCCGCACGCCTGGAGATCTTCGACCCCGATAACCCCGACACGCGCCCGCCGCTGATGTCGCATTTCGCGCTCAGATACGGCGGACGCCGCCAGGAGCAGGAGAGCGCCCGACTCCCCCAGGTGCGGCAGGCGTTCAACAGCCCGTTCCGGCCCTTCGTCCTCGCGAGCACGAGCGTCGGGCAGGAGGGCATCGACTTCCATTGGTGGTGCCACGCCATCGTGCACTGGAACACCCCGGCCAGCCCGATCGACTTCGAGCAGCGCGAGGGGCGCATCGACCGGTACGACGGGCACGCCGTCCGCCTCAACATCGCGCAACACCACACCGAGGAGATCTTTGCGGCCGACGACCCCGACCCCTGGGGCGCGGCCTACCGGATCGCCGCGGATGCCGCGAGCGACCGGCTGGGCGCCTTCGCGCCCCACTGGGTCTACGTGGGCGACGCGAAGATCCGAAGGCACCTCGCACCGTTCGCGCTCAGCAACGACGAGGCCCGGCTGGCACGCATGAAGAAGGACGTCGCGCTCTACCGGCTCACCTTCGGCCAGCCTCGGCAGGAGGACATGCTCGAGCTGCTCAAGCAGCAATACGCCGAGCTCGGCGCCGAGGATCTGAAGGGAATGCGGCTCGACCTCAGTGCGCCCGACTTGACGTAGCTTCCGCGCCACGGCGCGGATCGCCGGCGAACGTCCCTACAGGTCGAACGTCGCGACGACGGGCCGGTGGTCGCTGCGCTCCGGCCAGGCGGGGTCCGGATCCGCCCAGCACCGGACCAGCCGGTCCCGCAGTGCCGGCGTTGCGTGCAGGTAGTCGAGCTGGCGCGGCCGGTTCTTCCGGTCGGAGCGGTACAGGTACGTGTTGACGTGCCGGCAGTCGGTATCCGGGCACGGGCAGCGACGGAGCCGCGGTTCGCCGTCCGGGCGGAACGGCCCACGACCTCGAGCCCGTACGCGGCGAGCCGGCTGAAGACGGTCGCCGACACCGCCACCAGGACGTGGTCGTTGCCGCGCTCCTGGAACACCGTCGTCAGGTCGGAGATCGCCCGGTGCAGCGTGGCCTCGGCGTACATGTCACGGCTGTCGAGCATGCGATCCCAGATGCCGTAGAGACTCACCACGGTGACGCGTCGCCCATCGTCGAGCCGACGCCACGCCGCCTCGCGCTGATTCATGGTCACGACATCACCGTGAGCACCACCGATGGCGCCTCACCACGGTGCGAGGTGACCCGACAGGCAGTGACATGAACGGTCTGGCCATCCAACTCTCGCCGACGAAATCACCCGCCCCACCTGGCTGCGGCAGGGGATGTCCGGGCTACTTTCTTGCGGTGACCACCGACGAATCGACCACGGTCCACGAGGACATGCACCTGGCTCCGCCGACGGATGGGCCCATGCCTGTCGACACCACACAGTTGACCAGCGAACTGCCCGATGACGAGCAAGCGGAGGAGTCCGTCGAACGTCAGCGGGACGAACTGCGAGAGTTCGTCTCCGGTCTCAGCGGAGACGACATCAAGTCGGGCAGCTGGTTCACCAAGCTCCTCGCCCACGCCCTGCATACCTACACCGTCAAGGTCGACTGGCAGTACTTCCAGGACAAGTACCAGGGTGTTCCGCCAGATGCCATCGTGGACCAGCGCATCAAGATGGCCACCAGGTACGCAGCCATCGAGGGTGGACTGTCCGCCAGCGCCTACACGGCCGCGATCGTTGCGACCCTCGGCTCACTAGGAGGCGCGTCACCTGCGACCGTCCCGGCCGCCGTCGCGACCATGATGGTCGACGTCGCCTTCATGACCAATTTGCAGATCCGCCTCGCTTATGACATCGCCGTCCTCTACCAGGTCCCCTTGAACTTGGACGACCCCGACGACCTGTGGAAGTTGATCCGCGTTGCCTTCACGATCAGGGGCGGCGAGGTGGTGCGCGAAAGCGCCATCAAGGCCGTGCCGGCGTTCGTTCGACCACTGCTCAAGCGCTTCTACTCCGGCCCAGTGCTCGCCGCGGCAAAGGGACTACCGGTCGTCGGGAAGTACCTGCTGCAACGCAACGTCATCAAAATCGGAATTCCTCTGGTGGGGATACCCATCGCGGTCGTGCTGAATCGCTACACCACCAAGATCACCGGACGGCACGCAAGGTCGGTCTTCCGAAACGATGCCCGGGTGATCGAGCTCGCGCGATCCATCAGCGGAGCAACACGCCATCCTCGGCTCGTGCTCTGGGTGAGCTGGCTCGTCGTCATGGCCGACGACAAGGTCTCCGACGACGAGGCGTTGTTGCTGCGCCACCTAGTCACCTTCGTTCGAGACGAGCACCAGGTCGTCGACGACAGGCTCGCCAAGATCATCGACCTCGACATGGAAGAGGTATGGCGGCGCATCGACACCGAGACCGGGGACCTGACCGACATCGTCGACGCGGCCCACCACGTGGCTGCGGTCGACGGAGACATCAACGACGCTGAGCGCGAAGTGCTGCGCGCACTGCAGGACAGGTGCGCGGACACCGGAGTCCCGGCCCTGGGCGACACGACCACTCCGGGGAGCAGTTCGTGACGCACCGCGACGACGTCTCCACAGAGATGATGCGCACCCTCGACCGCGACTTCCGCGCCGCGTCAGGACTGAGTGAGCGCCGCTTCTACAAGATCTTCTACTCCCACATCCACGCATTCCCGCTACTCGTCCTCGGGTTGAATCCAGGCGGCACGACCGACGGCACCGACCTGAACGCCTCGAGCTCGTTCTACGAGCACGGCGAACACGACTACGTCGACTTTCGTCACCATGGCAGCGCATACTCTTTGGCCGGACCGATGTACGACCTGCTGTCCGCCACATTGTCCACGACCGCCGATGACGACCTGCGTCAGGTGCCGGCCACCAATGTCATCTTTCGTCGCTCCCAGTCCGCCGATCACCTGGAGATGAAACTCCGGACCGCTGCACACGAGAGCGCCCCCGTGTTGTGCCGAATCCTTCAAGCCGTTGATCCCCGCGCGATCTTGTTGCTCGGAAGTAGCGCGCTCGAGCAGTTCTCCGCCGTGCACTGCGCCCCTGGCTCACTGATCGACCATACCGAGGTACCGAAGATTCTCACGCCAAACGGGAAATCGTTCGCGCGCCTTCTCCGGGTGGTTCAGGCACACGTCACCGCACTCGACCGAACCGTGCCTCTGGTGACGGTCGGCCACCCGTCCCGGTACTCGATCCGGTCCGAATGGCCTTCAGTCGTCGACGCAGTCCGCGCCGAGTTCCAGCGCTTAGGCATCGACCCTTTCCATGCACGACGCTGCCAAGGCGTGATGTCCCCTGCTCCAGCGGGGACCGAACCCGAGTCACCCACCCCATGCCTCGAAGCCCCTACGGCCGCTCCGGACACATCTCGCCGGCAGCTCCCGACGCCCCGGCGTCGGTCGACTGGCGCATACGCACCCGGAACCCGCGTCGACGAGGTCGCACCTCTCATCGCGGTGTGCGCAGCACTGGGACTCGAGCTCGAGGACCCGGGGGCACCTTGGCGTGGCTACGGCAAGGTAGTGCGCCTGAAGAACGACCGCAGCATCTATCTCAACCCGACCAACGCCGACGTTCGCGCCCCCGCTCACGACGTCGCCACCTGGCACTCCGCCGGCCTGGGCACCATGCGTCCCGACAACGAGCGCTATCTTCGCGTCTTCCTCGACACGCTCGCGTAGACCCCGCATCGTCCGTCGAACTCGCGCTTACGCCGCCGAGACAGCCATCGCGTGCATCCAGAGCGCTGCATCGAGGAGACGTAAGGGCTCCGCGTCGAACACGCACGTGCGTCCCTCGGCGACCCCTCGGGCCTCCGCTGCCTGGGTCGCCTGGGCGAGTGCGGCGGTAACGTCCGGGTCGGAGACCAGGTGACGCAGCGTCTGCAGTTCGAGTCGGCCGTCGCGTGCTGAGTCCAGACCCAGCACGGCGCGTACTTTGGCGTCCCGCACCGGCATCAGGTGCGGCCGCTTGCGGGCCGTGAGCTTGGCTGCGGTCACCCAGGGATCGGACCGCCGTTTCGTGGTCGGGTCCGCCAGCACACTCTTCGCCGCCGCATAGAAGTTCCAGGCCGACTCGAGATCCTCCGCGCTCGCGTTGCCGAGCGGGATCTCGGGGTCAACCTCCCCGAGGGCGTCAAGCAGACGCGCACGTGCGGGGCCATCGTCCAACACCCGCCGCGTCGCCGCCGGGCCGACCGTCACGGACAACATCGACACCGCGTGCAGATCGGCACCCGTGACGTCGTAGGCATGGTTAGGGGCGATCGTCGCAAAGGTCGCGCCCGCAAAGTTCCCTCCCACGTGGTAGTAGCGCTCCAGTGCGGCCGTGCTCACCGCCAGCAGCGTCGTCTCCTTCGCCGTCGCCAGCACGGACCGATCAACGACAGGCCAACCCGCAGGCACGTCACTCCCCATGCGACCGCACGCTAGCGCTGTTGGTCCTGTCCCCGGGCTTCACCGCGCCCGGTGACCGGGATCCCCTTACTGGCGACTCGCTCTAGCTACCGAGCGCAGCGGGCCCCGACGTCGGATCGCGACGTTGAAGGCGTAGCAGCGGGGACGTTCAACGCTCCGGACTGCAACGCCGGGCCGCCCGACCCCATCGGAGACCACGGGCAAATTTCAGCCTATGTCCGGAGCGGGTGAAAAAACCGCCATGCACTTGTTGTCCGGAGAAAGCGTTTGCTAGGTTCGCAGCCGCTTGTGAAACTTCGGTAAAGGAACGACCATGACAACACCCGCCACAGGGACCGCTCCGGCACTCGTGCTCGAGGCGCCGACGCCTCCGCCTCGTGTCACCGACGACCAGGCTGTCGCGACGGTCACGCAGAACGCGGAGGTCGTGGCCCACCAGCCGGAAGCACTCAACAAGGCTCAGGTCCTGGTCGGTGAGCTCGCCTCCCTCGACCCCCGGTCGCCGGCGTTCACCGCCAAGGTCGCGGCGATCGGCTCGCTCGGCGAGCGGGAGGTCCGCGCTTCAGCGCAGGCGTCCAACCGCATGCTGGAGCGGCCTGCCGCGCAGTCGACGCCGCAGAGCCCGCAGGGCAAGGTCGGCCAGACGCTCGTCGAGCTGCGCACCACGGTCACGGAGCTGGACCCGAACCGCGCAGACCTCACCGGGATCAAGAAGGTCCTCAAGTGGCTGCCGGGCGGCAACAAGATCGACCGGTACTTCGCCAAGTACCAGTCGGCGCAGTCCCACCTGGACGCGATCATCCGGTCCCTCTCCTCCGGGCAGGACGAGCTGCGCAAGGACAACGCGGCGATCGAGGTCGAGCGCGCCCGCATGTGGGAGACGATGAACAAGCTCGGCGAGCTGAAGATGGAGCTCGACGCGCTCGACGCCGCGGTGACCGACCGCATCGCGCAGATGGAGTACGCGGGCCAGGCCGAGGCGGCCGAGGCCCTCCGCTCGGACGTGCTGTTCGTGGTGCGGCAGCGCAACCAGGACGTCATGACGCAGACCGCGGTCTCCGTGCAGGGCTACCTCGCGATGGACCTCATCCGCAAGAACAACCTCGAGCTCATCCGCGGCGTGGACCGGGCGCAGAACACGACGATCGCCGCACTGCGGACCGCCGTGATCGTGTCCCAGGCGCTCGGCCAGCAGAAGCTGGTCCTCGACCAGGTCAACGCCCTCAACTCGACGACGAGCAGCCTCATCGAGTCCACGTCCCTGCAGCTTCGCCAGCAGGGCGCCGCGATCCAGCAGCAGGCGGCCGAGAGCACCCTCGAGGTGGAGAAGCTGCGGGCGGCGTTCGACAACGTGTTCGCCACGATGGACGCGATCGACACGTTCCGCTCGCAGGCGACGCAGTCGATGGCGACCACGATCAGCCAGCTGGAGGAGCAGGTCGCTCGCGCGAAGCCGTACGTCGAGCGTTCCCAGCGCTCGATCGACGGATGAGCGCCGCGGACACCTCTGGGGCGACGGCCGACCACGCGAGCGGCTCCGGCGTCGTCGGACGCCTCGTCTCGCGCTTCCGCTCCCGGGTCGCCGACCCCGTGGCCGAGCGAGTGAACACCGCGGTCCGCCCGGACGACGACCCCGCAGCGCTGCTCGCCCAGGTGGGCGTCGTCGAGTGCGAGATCGACCGCCTGGGCGGCGTCCTGCCCGCCGAAGGAACCGTGCTCGCCCGCCTGGTCACCGACGGCGCGCGTCAGGTCCTCCGCTCGGCGCACGAGGACCGGCTCGACATCCACGGCCGCGTCGCGCTCAACGCCCTCCTGCGCGACTACCTCCCCACCACGCTGACTCGGTACGTGAGCGCGCGCCGCGCAGGTGGGGACGCCGGCGCCGCAGCGTGGGACGCCCAGCTCGCCGATCAGCTCGAGGCCATGCGCGAGTCGGTGCAGCAGAGCCTGGCCGCCGTGCTCGACGACGACGTGCGCGGCCTGGAGGCGCAGGGCATCTTCCTGCGCACCAAGTTCGCGGGGGCCGATCTCTGATGCCCGCCCTCCAACGTGGCGCCAACGTCGCGCTGACCCGGGAGACGCCCGGCCTCGAGCAGGTCGTCGTCGGGATCGCCTGGGACACGACCACCGATCCGGCACTCGCCGACAACATCCGCCTCGCGGCGATCCTCTGCGGCCCCGGCGGGATGGCGAGGTCGGCCGACGACCTCGTCTACTTCAACCAGCTCGTGTCCTCCGACCTGGCGGTCGCCGTCGAGGAGAAGCCCACCCCCGCCGACCTGGAGCAGATCGAGGTCGACCTCCCGCTCGTCCCCGCCGACGTCGAGCGCATCGCCTTCGTGCTGCACCTCAACGAAGGCAGCCCCAAGCGCAGGACGCTCCACCAGCTGCGCTCGTGCGTCGTGCGTGTGCTGGACGGGCGCACCGGCTCCCCTCTCGTGCGCTCCGTCGACCTCACCGACGAGCTCACCACCCAGAGCGCCGTCGTCCTCGGCGAGCTCTACCGCCACCGGGAGGACTGGAAGTTCCGGGTGGTCGGGCAGGGACATGCGTCCGGGATCGTCGGGCTCGCCCGCCAGTTCGGGCTCCCGCTGTGAGCGCGACCGGCACGACGACGGCGCCACTCCCCCGCACGGACCTGGCGTTCATCCGCCGTCGTCGCTCCGGGCTGCCGGTACAGCACCCCGTCGCCCCCGTCCTCCCGCCCACGTCGATCGCTCCCCCCGCCCGATCTGTCCCGGCGCGCCGACCACTACCCCCGCAACCCGCCGGGATACCGAGGCTCGCTGCAGGAGAGCACCGTCGCCTGACGACCTCCGACCCCGTCACGATGCTCGGAAGGGCCGCGAGCGGGCTCGGCGCCCTCCAGTGCCGGGTCGTGTCGTCCGAGGCGGCACAGGTCGCCGTCGCCTACGAGGCTCGGGGCGTCCAGGGGGTCCTGGCCCCTGGCCAGACCGGGCACGGCCCCGATCCCGCCCATCCGCGCGTCTCCCGCTGGGACGACCGCATCAGCATCGACCTCGGTCACGTCGACGAGCTCACGCGGTTCGCGGTCATGGTGCGCAGCACCGGCGGCACCCTCGTCACGACGACCGCGACCGACGCTCGCATCGACGTCGAGCTCGGCGGCGAAGGCCTGGACCTCGCCCTCACCGGTCACGTCGTCCACGGCTGCCTCGTGCTGCGCGCCGAAGGCCGCACCCTGTCCGGCTCGCTCCGCGACGCCACCACCGCCTACGGCTACGACGACGTCGCCTGGGCGGCACCGGACACCCCGCTTCCCCCTCATCACACCCACCCGCACGAAGGAATCTCACGATGACCGTCAACCTCGCCAAGGGCGCCAACATCTCGCTCGAGAAGGTCGCCCCCGGAATGAGCCACGCCTGCGTCGGGCTCGGCTGGGACCCCCGCACCACCGACGGCGCCCCGTTCGACCTCGACGCCTCCGCCATCCTCCTGGACGCCGCGGGCAAGGCCGTCTCGGACCTGCACTTCGTGTTCTACGGGAACCTCAAGGACCCGAGCGGCGCCGTGCTCCACCAGGGCGACAACCTGACGGGTGTCGGCGACGGCGACGACGAGACCATCAACGTCGACCTGCTCGCGGTCGAGCCCACGGTGCAGCGGATCGTCTTCCTCGCCAGCATCCACGACGCGGCAGCGCGGCGGCAGAACTTCGGCCAGGTCTCCGACTCGTACATCCGTATCTACGACGGGGACGACGCCACCAACGACGCGAAGGTGGTCCGGTTCGACCTCGGTGAGGACGCCTCGACCGAGACCGCGCTCGTGTTCGGTGAGATGTACCGCCGCGACGGCGAGTGGAAGTTCCGCGCCGTCGGCCAGGGCTACACCACCGGGCTCGCCGGCGTCATCGCCGACTTCGGCCTCGTGGCCGCCTGAGCTCAGGGAGGAGCTGACCATGACCATCAACCTCAGCAAGGGCGGGAACATCTCGCTCGCCAAGGTCGCCCCCGGCCTCACGCACGCCGGCGTCGGGCTCGGCTGGAACCCCCGCACCACCGACGGTGCTCCGTTCGACCTCGACGCCTCCGCCGTGGTCATCGATGCCGACGGCAAGGCCCTCTCGGACGCGCACTTCGTCTTCTACAACAACCCCAAGGACCCGAGCGGCGGTGTCGCGCACCTGGGCGACAACCGCACCGGCGACGGCGACGGGGACGACGAGACGCTGACCGTCGACCTCGCGGCCCTGCCGGCCGACGCCCATCGCGTGGTCTTCCTCGCCAGCATCGACCAGGCAGACGTCCGTCGGCAGACGTTCGGCCAGGTGTCGAACGCCTACATCCGGGTCTACGACGCCGACCACCCCGCCGACACCGAGACCGCCGCACGGTTCGACCTCGGCGAGGACGCCTCGACCGAGACGGCCCTCATCTTCGGCGAGCTCTACCGCAACGGGACCGAGTGGAAGTTCCGGGCCGTCGGCCAGGGCTACACCAGCGGTCTCGCCGGAGTGCTCACCGAGTTCGGCCTCCTCGCCGGCTGACCCTTTCGATCCAGGAAGAGATCCATGGATACCCTCCGCCACTTCAAGTGGGACCTCGTGGTCCTCGTGGCCGCGCTCGCGGTCGCCTTCGTCTACCAGGGCTGGGGCGCCGTCTGGCTGGCCGCCATCCTCATCGTCGTCGAGATCGTCTTCTCGTTCGACAACGCGGCGGTGAACGCCAAGTACCTCGCTCGCATGAACCCCTTCTGGCAGCGCATGTTCCTGACGGTCGGGATCCTCGTCGCCGTCTTCGGCATGCGCCTCATCTTCCCGTTCGTCATCGTCTGCGTCACCGGGCACGTCTCGCCGGCAGAAGCCGTCCGGCTCGCCCTGGAGAAGGGCGACGCGCACGAGCCGGGAACCTACGGCTACCTGCTCGAACAGGCGCACCCGAGCATCGCGGCGTTCGGCGGCGTGTTCCTGCTGCTCCTCTTCCTGAACTTCCTCTTCGACACCGAGCGCGAGTCGACGTGGCTGTCGTGGATCGAGAAGCCGCTCCTGCGAGTCGGCAAGCTGGACCAGCTCGCGACCGTCGTCGCCGGGATCGGGCTGCTGCTCGCGGCGGAGCTCCTCGTCCCCGCCGAAGAGCAGGCGACCGTGCTCTTCGCGGGCCTGCTCGGCATCGTCGTGTACATCGCCGTGAACGGCCTCGCCGCCGTCATGGAGGACCAGGAAGCAGCGAAGGAGGAAGCGCTCGAAGCCAACGCCGGACAGGCTGGAGCCCAGGCGCTCCTCGCCGGGAAGGCCGCGTTCTCGCTCTTCCTCTTCCTCGAGGTCCTGGACGCCACGTTCTCGTTCGACGGCGTCATCGGCGCGTTCGCGATCACGCCCGACCCGATCATCATCGCCCTGGGCCTCGGCGTCGGCGCCCTGTTCGTCCGGTCGATGACCGTCTACCTGGTCCGCAAGGGAACGCTCGCCGAGTACCGCTACCTCGAGCACGGCGCCCACTGGGCGATCGGGGCGCTCGCCGTCCTCCTCGTGCTCACGCTGGCGCTCGACATCCCGGACGTGGTGATCGGCCTGGTCGGCCTCGTGTTCATCGGAGCAGCCTGGGTCTCGTCCGTCGCCGCCAACCGGAACGAGGCGTCCGCGGTCGTGGCGGACCTGTCGCAGCTCGAGACCGAGCTCGCCGAGCCCTCGCTGGCCCCCGCCGGCAGCACCGAGCTCAAGGACTGACGACGACATGGGCTTCTTCCGCGTGCTGCCGTCCGGCGACGTGAACCTGCGCGCGCCCAAACCAGCACCTCGGGGCTCCGTCATCAACCTGGCGAAGGGTCAGACGATCCGGCTCGCCAAGACGGACCTGATCACGGCCACGGTCTCGTGGCCGCCGTCGACGGACTACGACGTGTACGCGATCGTCCACTACCAGGACGGCCGGCAGGTGGTGGTCAGCACGTTCGGCACGAAGGACTCGCCTCGCAGCTTCCTGACGGCGACGCCCGACGGCGCCGTGCGTCACCTCGGCGACGTCCAGCGCGGGGGCGGCACGACGGCGACCGAGACGCTCGAGATCCGCATGTCGCCCCAGATCGCCGCGGTGGCTCCGGTCGTCTACTCGGCGCAGTCGAACGGGACGGGATCGTTCCGGCGCTATCAGGTGACCATGCGCATCGAGGGCGGCAGCCCCACGGTCGTCGTCCCGGCACCGAACGCCAGCGACGACAACCGTGTCTACACGTGCGTCCCGGGCATCATCCGCAACACCCCCGACGGGCTGCAGGTCGAGTCTCTCGAGCTGTACTCACGCCCGGACTCTGAGCACCGACCGGCCATCGACCCCCAGCTCGGGGTGGTCATGGACGCGGGTCCGGTCAACGCCTACAAGTGAGCCACGAGAGGACTGCCACGAAATGAGCATCACCCTGGCCAAGGGCCAGACCATCAACCTCGCCAAGTCGACCGGGGCGGGCCTCACCCAGGTCCGCATGGGGCTCGGCTGGGACGTGAAGGTCACCGAGAGGAAGACCCTCTTCGGCGGCACCAAGCGGGTCCAGAAGGCGATCGACCTCGACGCCTCCGCCCTGCTGATCGGGGGCGGCAAGGTCGGAGAGATCGTGTACTTCGGCCAGCTGCGTTCGAAGGACGGGTCGATCGTCCACACCGGAGACAACCTGACCGGCGCGGGCGACGGCGACGACGAGTCGATCATGGTCGACCTGACCCGCATCGCACCGTGGGTCGAGCACGTCGTGTTCACCGTGAACTCCTACAGCGGGGAGACCTTCACCGACATCGACAACGCCTCGGTGCGGGTGGTGGACAGCACCGACGGTGACCGGCAGCTCGGCAGGTTCACGCTGACCGGCTCGGGGGCGCACACGGCCCTGGTGATGGCACGCGTCTCGCGCGCCGCGTCGGGCTGGACCTTCACGGCCATCGGCCGCCCCGGGCAGGGCCGGACCGCGAACCAGCTCGGCCCGCTCGCGCTGCAGTGCCTGTGACCTCGCGAGCGCCCGCTGGCGTGGTCAGCGGGCGCTCGCCCCGCCCTGCTCGGGGCCCCGGCGGGTCCCTGCCGCGTCGGCCCAGAGCGGCCAGCTTTGACGTGTGGCTGACGCTGATCCGCAGCAACCCCCGCTTCAAGGCCGAGCGCAACTCGATGCTCCGCGCGGCGGTGGCGCCGGACGTCGCCCCCCAGGCCTTCGCTGACGCGCTGCGCGAGGCCGATGTGCGCGCCGACCGCCTCGCCGAGAGGACAGGGCGGGATCACCACCTCGACGACCGCCTCCGGCTGGCCCTCGGCCTGCTCGAACGGCCGACGGAGGTCCTCGACGACGCCTTGTCCGGCGCGCTCAGGGAGCATCAGCACGAGCTCGCCATGGAGCTCCCGCCCACCCCGCTGGACCCGTCCCTGCCCGACCTGCTCGCGGAGCTCGCCGCCGCCGTGCCCCTGGCGATCACCAGCAACACGGGGATGATCCCGGCGAGCACGATGCGTGCCCTGCTCCACGAGGTCGGGCTGCTGGAGTCGTTCGTGGTGCAGACGTTCTCCGACGAGACCGGGGCGGCCAAGCCGGACCCGGTCATCTTCGCCGCCACGATGCGCTGCCTCGGGGAGCATGCCCCGGGTGCGGCACCGGGCGACGTCGTGCACGTCGGGGACAACCCCCTCGCCGACGACGCCGGAGCGCGCGCCGCGGGCATGATGTCGATGCTCGTGGGCCCGTCGCTCGCCGTCGGACAGGCCGTGTCGGTGCTCCTGGAGCACGCGGTCGAACCTGCTGGTCTTCGGTGAGCCGACCGATGACCGTGGTCGCCGGACCGGACCGGACCGTCACGCGCGTCGCCGCCCATCGTCTGACGCACCCCGACGACGTCGTCCGGCACCGCCCGGGCGGGCTCGATCTCGACGCCTACTCGCGCATGAAGCACGGCGACCTGCGGGCCACGGGGATCCTCGCGAAGGCGCTGGCAGCGGCGCTCGTCGACCAGGTGCCGACCCTCGTCTCCGACGATGCCGTGCCGATCCTGCCCGTCGCCTACAAGGCGGTTCGACCCGCGTGCTGGTTCCTCGCGCGCGCCGTCCTCGACGATCTCGACGCGCGTCGAGCGGCTGCCGGGCTGCCGGCAGGCAGGATCGTCCGGGTCGCCAAGGACGCGGTGACGACGACCGACTACGCGACAGCGTCAGCCGCCGAACGGTCGGCGGAGCTGGGGAGGATCGGTTTTCGCCTCGACGAGGACGTCGACGGCGCCCAGCTCGTCGTCATCGACGACGTCCGTGTCACGGGCAGTGCTGAGACGTCGATCCTCGCCGCGCTCGACGCCGCTCGCCCGCAGAAGGTGGTGCTCGCGTACGTGGCGGTCGTGGAAGGCGGCCTTGCCGCCGACCCTGCCGTCGAGGCCGCTCTGAACCACCACGTGGTCCGGTCGCCCGCGGACCTTGCGGGTGCCGTCCGAAGGGGCGACTTCGTCCTCACGATCCGCTTTCTCAAGCGTCTCCTCCAGGCACCGGCCGACGAGCGCGCCGCCTTCCTGGACTCCTGCCCGCCCGCGCTCCTGCACGAGGTGCTCGACGGCGCCGCCGCGACGGGCGACGAGTTCTGCATGGCCTTCGCCGGGGCGCTCGGCGACGTCCGAGCTCGTCTGCGGGGCGTGCGATGACGCGGGTCGCCGTGTCGCGCCTGGAACGCACGGCTCTCGGTGCACTGCGGATGGTCGGCGATGCCGGCGATCTCGACCCGCACGCGTACAGCAGGTTCAAGCACGGCGACGGTGACGTGTCCCGGCAGTACGGCGCGCTGCTCGCGGAGGTCCTGGCGCCCGAGCTGGCGTGCCGTCGGCCCGAGCGTCTCGTGGTCACGTCGTCGGGGTTCGACGTCGTCCCTCCGGCCGCCCACTCGCTGGTCGCGCCGTTCACCGCCAGTCTTCGCGAACGGCTCGGGCACGCGGTCACGGTGACGGTCGCGAAGGTCCGGCGGCTCCGCCCGTCCGACGGCGACTACGCGACGATGGACACCGCGCGCCGGCGCGCGTCGATCCTCGACGCTCTCGACACGTCGTCGACCGCGGCCCAGTTCGCGGGCGCGCACGTGATCGCGCTCGACGACGTCGTGGTGACCGGCCTGCACGAAAGAGCGATGGACACGGCGCTCAAGGGGGCGGGGGCGGCCAGCGTGCAGCACGCCTACGTCGTCGACGCGTCCGCGTTCCGTGGCGAGCCCCAGGTCGAAGCACAGCTGAACCACGGGCAGATCCGTACTGTGGACGACCTCGTCGTGCTGGCAGCGAGCCCAGGCTTCGTCCCCAATGCGCGGGTGGCGCGCCTGCTGCTCGGAGCGCCGGTCGGCGATCTGCGTCCCGCCCTGGGCGCGCTGCCATCCCCCGTCGTCACCTGGCTGACCGAGGTCGCCCTCGGGGACCCCCTCGCCGCGCTCCCCCGCTTTCGTGCCGGTGCCAGCACCCTCCGGGACCTGGTGGGCCAGCCGGCCTGATCGAGCCGGCACGCGGGTCGATGCCGGTGTGCTCCGCGCTGATCAGAACCGCAGCGTGGTGGCAGAGAATTCACCCGTGTCCACCAGAACGACGTACCGCCAGGTCGTCGATGCTGAGGCCATGACGAATTCTGCCGCGCGGGACGGCCGGGCGACGTCGCCCACTCCCCCCATCGAAGGAGCCCCTGCGGCACGCGGTCGTGGACGGCTGTCAGCATCTGGAGGCCGTCGTCGTGCGGCCGGGTTGACAGCGGCTGGCACAGCCGCCGCGCTGGTGCTGACGGGCCTGACGGCGATCGGCCCGGCGGCGGCAGCTCCCACGGCCGACTGTGCGGCACCTTTCCCGGTGGCCGACCTGGTGAGCGGCGCGCCGGTCAACGGGCTGACGGTGAGCACGGGCACCACCCCGCAGGCGTTCACGGGCGAGGTGCTCGGGGTCCTGTCGGACGGCATCGCCCCCGGGCTGGACATGATCGTCGCCGAGCTCCATTCCCCCGCGATCGACGCGGCGGGCGGCATCTGGCAGGGCATGTCCGGCTCGCCCGTGTACGCGGAGGACGGGCGGCTGATCGGCGCGGTCGCGTACGGCCTCGCCTTCGGCAGCTCTCCCGTCGCCGGCATCACGCCGTACGAGGACATGCAGGGCTACCTCGGCGCCGCGACGGCGGCACCCGAGGTGGCGGTGGGCACCCGCATGGCGACGCGGATCGCGGCCGAGACGGACGTGACTCGGTCCGAGGCCTCCCAGGGGCTGCGGCAGCTGCCGATGCCGATGGGCGTCGGCGGCATCGACCTGGCCCGTGCGCGTTCGGCGGTCAAGTCCGCCGGCGGCAGCGAGCTGGTGACGGCCGACTCCTACCGCATCGGACGGTCGAGCGGTGTGGCGGCCGCCGGGATCGACACCGTCGTCGCCGGGGGCAACGTGGCGGCGGTGCTGTCGCACGGCGACATCACGTTCGCCGGCATCGGCACCGCGACGTCCGTGTGCGGCGACCGGGTGGTCGCCTTCGGGCACCCGATGTCGTTCACCGGCAAGACGCGTCTGGGGCTGGCGGCCGCCGACGCCGTCTACGTCCAGGAGGACCCGCTGGGCGTGCCGTTCAAGGTGGCGAACCTCGGCGACCTCGGCGGGACCATCACCGACGACCGCCTCGCCGGCATCGCCGGAACGTTCGGCGCCTCCCCCACGCCGGCGCCGGTCAGGTCGAAGGTGTCCTACGACGGCAGGTCGCGCACCGGCACGACGCAGGTGCTGCACCCGTCCGCCTTCGCCGACGTCACGCTCCTCGCCGCCCTGGCGAACCACGACCGCGTGGTGGACGGGGTCATCGGCGGGTCGGAGACCCAGCGCTGGACGATCACCGGCGTCCGCGCCGGGACCCCCTTCACGCTGCGGTACGCCGACCGGTACCAGGCGTTCGACGACGTCGGCTCCACGGGCGCGTTCGACCTCGCGAACGTCGTGGCCACGCTCTCGTCCCTGTCGAACGTCCGGCTCACCGGCGTCACTGACGACGTCCAGGTCAGCGACAGCGGCCAGCGGCACCGCGTCGTGAAGATCCAGCAGCGCACGGGCGGGCGATGGATCGACGTCACCGGCAAGACCGCGAAGGTCCGCGCTGGCAAGACCCTGGTGCTGCGGACCCAGATCCTCGGCTCGGACGGGCGCACCCGGACGGTGTTCCGCGAGGAGTTCACCATCCCGCAGCGCCTCAAGGGCCAGACCGGCATGGTCACCGTGGTCGGCGGCAACTACATCCAGGACGAGTTCTACAGCCCGACCACGTTCGCCTCCATCCAGCGGCTCATGCAGAGCAACCCGCGCAACGACGAGATCCAGATGAGCCTCGTCATCGGCGGCGGCAAGACCGCCTTCGAGCGGACCCGGACCTCCGACGTCCTCACCCGCGTCGTCAACGGGCAGAAGCAGCTGCGAGTCCGCGTGACCTCCTGAGAACCGACAGAGGCCCGGAGCCGCGGCGAACCGCGACTCCGGGCCACTGACAGGCGACCTCGCCCGACCGACGTCCGCCGATCAGAAGTTGATCATGTGCCCCACGATGCCGTGGATGGCCTCCTGCACGGACTCGGAGAGCGTGGGGTGCGTGTGCACGTTCCGCGCGACCTCGTCGGCGGTGAGGTCCCACTTCTGCGCGAGGGTGAGCTCGGGCAGCATCTCGGAGACGTCGGGGCCGATCATGTGGGCGCCGAGCAGCTCGTTGTACTTGGCGTCGGCGACGATCTTGACGAACCCGGTCGGGTCGCCGAGGCCGTGGGCCTTGCCGTTCGCCATGAACGGGAAGGACGCGACCTTGACGTCGTAGCCCTCGTCCTTGGCCTGCTGCTCGGTGAGGCCGAACGACGCGACCTGCGGGGAGCAGAACGTGGCGCGCGGCATCATGCGGTAGTCGCCGAGGGTCTGGGTCTCGGCACCCGCGATGGTCTCGGCGGCGACGACGCCCTGCGCCTCGGCGACGTGCGCCAGCATGAGCTTGGCGGTGACGTCACCGATGGCGAAGATGTGCGGCACGTTGGTGCGCATGTGGTCGTCGATGGCGATGGCGCCGCGCTCGGTGAGCTGCACGCCGGTGTTCTCGAGGCCGAAGTTCTCGACGTTCGGCGCGAAGCCGACGGCGGACAGGACCTTGTCGACGACGAGCTCGCCCGGCTTGTCGTCCTTCACGCCCTTGTAGGAGACGGTGACGGACGAGCCGTCGTCCTTGATCGTCTGCACGGCGGTGGACGTCAGGATCTTGACGCCCATCTTCTTGTACTGCTTGGCGATCTCCTTGGAGACGTCCGCGTCCTCGTTCGGCAGCGCACGGTCGAGGAACTCGATGATCGTGACGTCCACGCCGTAGTTCTTGAGGACGTAGCCGAACTCCATGCCGATGGCGCCGGCGCCGACGATGGCGATCGACTTCGGCAGCTCGCGGGTCATGATCTGCTTCTCGTAGGTCACGACGTTCTCGCTGAGCTCGACACCCGGCAGCAGGCGCACGCGCGAGCCGGTGGCGATGATGGCGTTGTCGAACGTCACCGTCTCGGTGCCGCCCTTGTTCAGCGTCACCTCGATCGTGTTCGCGTCGCGGAACGTGCCGCGGCCGTCGTACTCGGTGACCTTGTTCTTCTTCATGAGGAAGTGGACGCCCTTGACCCGGCCGTCCGCCACCTCGCGGGACCGGTCGAACGCCTTGCCGAAGTCGAACGTCACGTCACCGGACATGCCGAAGAAGTCGGCCTGGTGCGTGAAGATGTGCGACAGCTCCGCGTTGCGCAGGAGGGCCTTGGAGGGGATGCAGCCCACGTTGAGGCACACACCACCCCAGTACTTCTCCTCGATGATCGCGACGGACTTGCCGAGCTGGGCCGCACGGATCGCGGCGACATAGCCGCCGGGGCCAGCCCCGAGGAGGACGACGTCGTAGTGGGAAGCCATGGGCCCAGCCTATTAGGGCGCGGGCACCCCTGCGGCGTGACGTCCGTCGCACCTCCTGCGGGGCCGCCCTCACGCGACGAGCAGCACGAGCCCGACGACGACCATGACGGCCGCCGTCGCCGCGTGCACGCCGTAGGCCGTCGCCCGCGGTCCCCCGGCCCGCGACACGGTGACCGCGTCGGCGACTGGCATGACCGCTGCGGCGATCATGGCCGCCCCGAGCAGCGACGGCGTGCCCCCGACGAGGACGACGAGCAGCAGGAGCCCGGCGCCGACGTCGCGGTTGCCCTTGACCCGCGTCCACGCCTGGACGGCGCGGTCCTGCACCGGCAGGCCGGGGATGCCGAAGCCGGCGGCCCTGGCGGGCGCCCAGAGGAAGCTCGTGCCCATGACGACGACGGCGAGCGCGATCAGCCCGGCGAGCACGGTCGCGACGGTGGTGATCACGGGAGCACCACCACCCGGCCGCGCACGCCGCCCTTGGCCAGCAGCCGGTAGGCGTCGACGACCTCGGTGAGCGGCATGGCCGCGTGGATCCGGGCGGGCAGGGTGCCCGCGGCGACACGGGCGAGCAGCCGCGCGAGCAACGGCCCGTCCGGGCGGCTGACGACCGAGCCGACGTCGACGCCACGCTCCGCGCGCGGCTCGCGTCCCGGCTGCGTGCCGACGAGCCGCCCGCCGTCGCGGACGAGGGAGAGCGCCTCACCCCCCATGACCGCGGTGTCGACGACGACGTCCCAGCCCGGCGTCGTCGCCGTGGCGTGGTCGACGCCGAGCCCGCGCACGAAGGCCTCGTCCCTGGCCCGCGCCAGCCCGGTCACCTGCCAGCCCTGTTCCCGGGCTAGCACCGCGACGGCAGCCCCCACGACGCCGGCGGCCCCGGTCACCAGCAGCCGCCGCCCCTCCTCGGGAGCGGCCCCGACGATCTCCGCCACCTGGGCGGCGGTGGTGAGGCCCAGCGGCGCGCTCGCGGCCACGTTGGGGCACAGGCCGTCGGGCAGGACGGCGACGTCGGACGCGTCGACGACCAGCCGGTCGGCGTGCGAGCCGCGCTCGGGGTCGGCCCCGTCGACGAAGCCGGCCACGCGGGTGCCGACGGCCAGCGCGACGTCGTCGCCGGTGGCCTCGACGATGCCCGAGAAGTCCCGGCCGAGGGCGACGTGCACGCCCGGCCGGACGGGCACGGGGAGCCGGCCGCTCGCGACGTCGAGGTCCAGGGGGTTGATCGCCGCGGCGGCCACGGCGATCCGCACCTGGCCCGGTCCGGGCTCGGCGACGGGCACGTCGACGAGCTCGAGGGACTCCGGCCCTCCCGGCACGCGGACGACGACCTGGCGGGACGTCTGGTGGTTCATGGTGGGTGCTCCTTCAGCGTCGATCTAGCGTCGGATCTTGCGGTGGCGGTGGAACACCCCCACCATCGACGAAGGACTTCCCGTCAGGAAGAAGGCACCTGAAAGTGCGTAACCCACCCCGGAGGGACGAGGGCCGATGCCGACCATGACCGCGGCGCAGCAGCGCGACGAGGCGCGGAGGGAGTACGACGCGTTCCTCGCCGCCTGCCCGAGCCGCCAGCTCCTCGCCCGGATCTCTGACAAGTGGGTCGCCCTCGTGGTCGCCGCCCTCAGCGGCGAGGGGCCCGGCGCCGAACCCGGGTCCGGGCCGCGCCCGATGCGCTACTCCGACCTCGCGCGGCGGATCTCCGGCGTGAGCCAGAAGATGCTCACCCAGACCCTGCGCTCGCTCGAGCGCGACGGGCTGCTGACCAGGACCGTGACCCCCACGGTCCCCGCGACGGTGACCTACGAGCTGACCGACCTCGGGCTCTCGCTGCAGTGCATGATGCGGGACATCAAGGCGTGGGCAGAGGGGCACATGGACGCGGTCCTCGCCCGTCGCGAGGAGCACGACCGGCGGCAGGCGAGCGAGACTCCCTGAGGTACCGGACCGACGCTACCGGCCGAAGTTACCCGGCCGAAGTTACCGGGCCGAAGTTACCGGACCGCGTCGACGCCGAGGTTCGCGAGCGCGTCGGCGCGCTCGTTGCCGGGGTCCCCGGCGTGCCCCTTGACCCACACCCAGCGCACGTCGTGCTTGGTGACCTCGGCGTCGAGCGCCTGCCACAGGTCGACGTTCTTCACGGGCTTCTTGGCGGCCGTGGTCCAGGCGTTGCGCTTCCAGCCCTTGATCCAGGTCTGCATGCCGTTCATGACATACGACGAGTCGACGTGGATGACGACGGTGCTGGGCCGCTTGAGGGCGCGCAGCCCCTCGACGACGGCGGTGAGCTCCATGCGGTTGTTCGTGGTGAGCGGGTCCCCGCCGTAGAGCTCCTTGGTGTGCTCGCCCGAGCGCATCAGCGCGCCCCAGCCGCCGAGGCCGGGGTTGCCCTTGCAGGCACCGTCGGTCCACATCTCGACCAGGGGCTTGTCGTTCTCGTCAGGCACTCGCACACCCTACGTTCCGCGGCGGTGTCGGACGCCGCGCGTAGCGTCGCTCGGACAGCTCACCACCGCGAGACCACGGCGAAGGAGACGCGCATGAGGTTCGGGTTCGTCGGGAGCTTCGGCACCCCGCAGCAGATGGTCGACCTCGCGCGCGAGGGCGAGGAGCACGGCTGGGACGGGTTCTTCTCCTGGGACGGGATGAGCATGGGCGACTGGGGTGGCGACGCGCTCACCACCTGGGACCCGTTCGCGATCCTCGCCGGGGCGGCGGCCGTGACGGAGCGGATCACGCTCGGTGCGATGGTGTTCGCGGTCCCCCGGCACCGGGCGTGGGAGCTCGCGCAGCGCGCGCTCACGGTGGACCACCTCTCCGGCGGCCGCCTCGTGCTCCCGGCGGGCGTCGGGGTGCTCGACGACCGGGGCTTCACCTCGGTGCCCGGTCAGGTGACGGACCTGCGGGGACGAGCACGCGCGCTCGACGAGACGCTCGACTGGCTGCGGACGTCGTGGTCGGGCGAGACGTTCGAGGCCGACGGCGAGCACGTGCGCACCGGTCCGTTCCGGTTCGCCGCTCCCCCGGTGCGCGGCCACATCCCCGTCTGGCCCGTCGGCGTGTGGGACGCGCAGCGCCCGCCGCTGAAGAACCTGCGCCGCACGCTGGCCTGGGACGGGATCGTCGTTCAGGTGCGCGGCACCACCCCGGAGGAGGCCGAGGCCGGCCCGGACGCGGTCCGCGAGCTCACCGCCTGGATCGCCGAGCAGCGCGGGCCCGACGCCGGCCCGTTCGACGTCGTCGCCTCCGGCCTGCTCCCGTCCGACCCCGCCGAGGCCCGCGACCTGGCCCGCGCCTTCGCGGACGCCGGTGCGACCTGGTACATCGACTCGTGGTGGGACCCGGACGCCGCGACGCCCGAAGGGTTGCTCGAGCGCGTGCGCCAGGGGCCGCCACAGCTCTGAGCGCGCGGCCGGGTGATCACGGTCCCTGCGCTGGACGCGCGACCGCACCAATGGTTCAATTCATTGAGTCATTGGTGCGGTCATTCGTCTCCGGAGGTTTCGATGTTCGGTGGTGTCCTCGTCGCAGCGACGGTCGCGGTGGTCCTGCCCGCGGCGCTCGTGGCGCTGGTCCTGTGGCTCGTGACCCGTCGGCCGTCGGACGACGGCGGCCCCGTCCGCGCGGCACGGCGGCACGAGCTCATGGTCTCGTCGGTCGCGCTCGGCGCGTCCGCCGTCTGCGCGATACTCCTCGCCGCGCAGCCCGTCGTCTGGCCGGGCTGGGCCCCCGCGCCCGGGCTGCTGCAGGCCGTCGCGCCGTTCACCGTCGCGCTGGTGTTCTGCGCCGTACGCGCCGTCGGCGAGCGGACGTGGCCCCGGCCGAGCGGGGAGGTGCGCGCCGCGCCGCTCTCGCGCCGCACCGTGGGGTCGCTCGGAGGCGCACGGCTGCGCGTCGCCCTCGGGACCGCCGGTGTGTTCGCCGTCGTGCTGGTCGCCTGCGGCCTGACCGCCGACGCCTCCGGCCGCGCGTTCCCGACCGGGCCCGTCGCACTGGCCGACGGCGGCGTCCTGACGGGCGCGTCGGGCCCCTACCCCGGGTGGCCCTACGGCGTCGCCATGCTGCTGGGTCTCGCGGCCACGGTCGTGGCGACGTGGGCCGCGCTCCGCTCGATCGTCCGCCGCCCGCCCCTGCACGGCGTCCCCGCGGCGCACGACGACGCCGTGCGCGCGACCAGCGCTGCCCGCCTCCTGGGTGCTGTACAGCTCTGCCTGGGCGTCGGGCTCGGCGCCACCCTCGCCGTGAGCGGGAACGCCGTCCGGTCCGGCGGCCGGAACCTGCTGCTGAACGGCGCGCCCGACCACGGCCTGGTCGCCCTCGGCACGATCCTGACCGTCCTGGGCCTCGCCGTCGCCGTCGCCTCCGTCGTCGCCGGGCTGCTCGCCGCGCGGCCGCACACGGCGCCCGCGGCGACGGGCGTCGCGACCCCGGCCGCCGCATGAGCGACATCGTCGTCTCGCTGGCGTCGCCGGTGCCGGTCTACGAGCAGATCCGTGCCCAGGTGGCCGCCGCGGTCGCCGTCGGCACGCTGACGCCCGGCGACCGGCTGCCCGCGTCACGGGACCTCGCCCGCGACCTCGGCATCGCCGTCGGCACCGTCCAGCGCGCGTACCGGGAGCTCGAGGCCGCCGGCGTGGTGGTGTCGCGACGCCGCACGGGCACCGTCGTCGCGCCCGTGACCCCCGCGGACGCGCCGGCGGGGGCGGGCGCCACGGCACCCCCGCCCGCCGCGATCGTCGCGCGGGCCCGCACCCTCGTCGCACAGGCCCGGGCCGCCGGCCTCACCGACGACGCCGTGCTCGACGTCGTCCGCGGCGCCCTCGCCGCGCCCGCCGACCCGCCCGGGAACGCACCCGGGAACGCATCGAGCGTGCTGACTTGATCCTCAAACGGCCCGTTGAGGATCAAGTC